>NZ_JBFUGJ010000206.1:0-10733 GCF_056402975.1 Mesorhizobium sp. P3_A9
CTCATGGCCCGTCCGGGCCAGTGTGCCTGGCGGAAAATGCCGCCGCCGCCGCTCGCGATGGCAGGTCGAGCTTAAGCAATATGTTGGCGACGTGGCGCTTGACCGTGTGCTCGCTCAGCCTGAGTTCGGCGGCGATCGCGGCATTGCTCTTGCCGTCGGCAATCAGGCTCACCACCTCGCTTTCCCTCGCCGTCAGCACGGCCGGTTCGGTTGTTTTGGTCCTGGCGCGGCAGTCGGGCTCCAGATGCTGCTCCGACATTGCCCGCACCAGCGCCATCGGCTCGTCCAGGTCGTCCAGCGTGACCCGGCTGGCGTCTTCGAAATGCAGGCCCGAGCCGGTTGCCAGATCCGCGACCAGCCGCGACGCGAGGATGTCGCCTCGGCTGGCGTGSGCGGCGAGTTGCATCGTCACCCGSGCCGTCAGCCCSACGGGCGGCCCGCGCAGTTCGATCTCGCCGACATGCGCGCCCTGCGCGCTGGCCACGCCGATCCCTTGCGCCGCCTCGCGCAGTGCCGCCGCGCAGCGTATCGCGCGCGCCGGCCCATCGAAGCGCGAAATCATCATTTCGCCCTGCGTACCCAGCGCGCGGCCGCCATGGCGCCCGACCAGCGACCGCCAGGTTTCCTGGAAGCGCTCGCTGCGTTCGCTCCACATGCGGTCGCCCATCCGCGTCGTATCGTAGATGCGCGTCACCAGAAGAGCCGCCAGCACGCGATCCGCTTCGGTGACGGCGCGCTCGCCGGTCAGGAAYTCCTCGATCAGGTCGGCGACGCGGTCGACRTCGCCGGTCCAGATCGGATGGTCGCGCCCGGGGATCTCGACCAGCCGCGCATTCGGGATTTTCCTGGCCAGGAAGCGGCTGGCGTCTGGATCGACCCGCGCATCGTTGCGGCGATGGATGAGCAGCGTCGGCGCGCTGATCGCCGAAAGTATCCCACGCACGTCGATTTCCGCGTTCATGCGTGCCAAGGCTGCAGCTGCCGTCGGGCTCGCCGACAGCCGTTCGAAACGCGCCCACCACTGGGTGAAATGCGCGTCGTCGACCCGGCCCGGCGCGAAATTGGGCAAGGTGGCGCCCGTGCCCCAGGCCGTATCGGCTGTGGCGATGAAGGCCTCCAGGCGGTCCGGCGGCATCACCCATTTGTGGAAATGCGCATAGCCGCCATAGAGCGCCAGTGCCCGCGTCCGCTCTGGATAGGTGGCGGCGAACAGCATTGCCATCGGCGCGCCTTCGGAAGCGCCAAGCAGGGCAGCACGGCCGCTGCCGGTGGCGTCCATTACCGCGCGCACATCGTCCATGCGGGTTTCGAGGCTGGGCAGGTTGTGCGCATCGACACGGTCGGAAAGGCCGGTGCCGCGTTTGTCGAAGAGGATCAGCCGCGAGAACGCCGAAAGCCGCTTCAACAGCCTGGAATAGCCCTCGTCTTCCCAATGCAGGTCGAGATTGGAAATGAAGCCCGGCACGAAGACGAGGTCGAACGATCCCTGGCCGACCACCTGATAGGCGATCCGCACATCGCCACTGAGGGCATATCGGGTCTCGATCGGCCTCACGAGGTTCTTCCGCCCGGCCTGACGATTTCTGATCGTCAAACATAGCAGAGCCGCGTCGATTGCGGCAGCTCAAACTTTAGCGGAGAGGAATATAAGCCCGCGCGGCCGTCGGCGGTTACTCTTGCGAGGCGGCGACGTCGGCCGGGGAGGGCTTGAGCCCGAGCTTGAGATCGGCCTCGGCCGGCGTGATCGGTCGCTTGATCCTAGCCGCGGCCACCATGACGAGCTCGTCAAAACCTTTGTCGCCGCTGTCCAGTAGCTCGAAGAACTGCCGCCGCATCCTCGGCTCCCAGAATTTGTTGATATGCTCGGCGACGCCCGCAACGCCCTCCTCGCGCGGCCGCGAGTGAAAAAAGGMCGCGATCTGGTTGGCCATGCGCACCAGCTTTTCGCTCGTGCTGGTGATGTGGTCTTCGTCATGCGACATGCTGGGCAACTCCCAAGACCACCCGGTCGGGGTGGGTGAAAACATCGAAATCATCGCCGCGCACCAGCGCCACCAGTGTCATGCCGGCTTCTTCTGCGGTGCGGATGGCAAGGGCCGTCGGCGCCGAGACGGCGATGATGAAGGCCGCGCCGATAGAGGCGGTCTTCTGTACCATCTCGACCGACACGCGCGACGTCACCACGACGGCGCCCGAGGCGCCGTCGATGCCGGCTTTGGCCAACGCGCCGGCCAGCTTGTCGAGCGCGTTGTGGCGGCCGACATCCTCGCGCGCCATGACGACGCCCTTGCCGGGAATATAGAAGCCGGCGGCGTGTACGGCTCCGGTTTCCTGATGCAGCGGCTGCACCTTCGATAGCAGCTTGACGGAGCGGACGATGTCGTCGGCATCAAGCGTAAGCTTTGACACACCAACCGCATCGACCGAACGCATCGCTTCCTCAATGGATTCGATGCCGCAGAGCCCGCAGCCGACCGGGCCGGCCAGCCTGCGCCGTCGCGCCTCGAAGCGTGTATTGGCCTGATCCTTCAGCCGGATCTGGATGTCGATGCCGGCGCCATGATCTTCGACCTCGATCGCCTCGATTTCTTGCGGGTCAGCAATGATGCCTTCGGTCAGCGAGAAGCCGAGTGCGAAATCCTCGAAATTGGCGGGGCTCGCCATCATCACCGCATGCGTCGTGCCGGCAAAGGAGAATGCCACCGGCGTCTCCTCCGGCACCATGCGGTTCGCAGCAGCCGTGCCGCTGGCGCGGTGCGCCAGCCGCGATATCTGCGTCGTTGCTTTGCGGCGCGCGGCCAAGATTACTCCGCTGCCTGCAGCGTCGCGATGCGGCGGCTCTGCTCGGCTTGCTCATTATAGTCGCGCTGCCAGTCCGACGGTCCGTTCGAGGCGCCGACCTGAACGGCCGTGACCTTGTATTCCGGACAGTTGGTCGCCCAGTCGGAGAAGTCGGTGGTGATGACGTTGGCCTGCGTGTCGGGATGATGGAAGGTGGTGTAGACCACGCCCGGCGACACCCGGTCGGTGAGCAGCGCACGCAGTGTCGTCTCGCCGGAGCGGCTGGTCAGCCGCACCCAGTCGCCATCGCGCAGGCCGCGGTTCTCGGCGTCATGCGGATGGATCTCCAGCCGGTCCTCCGAGTGCCACATGACGTTGTCGGTACGCCGCGTCTGCGCGCCGACATTGTATTGGCTGAGGATACGGCCGGTGGTCAAAAGCAGCGGGAAGCGCGGTCCGGTCTTTTCGTCCGTCGCCACATATTCGGTGCGGATGAACTTGCCCTTGCCGCGCACGAAGCCGTCGACATGCACGATCGGCGTGCCTTCCGGCGCCTTGTCGTTGCAGGGCCACTGCACCGAGCCCATCTTCTCCAGATACTCGTAGGAAACCTTGGCGAAGCTCGGCGTCGTCATGGCGA
Organism: Mesorhizobium sp. P3_A9; assembly: GCF_056402975.1. NCBI lineage: Bacteria > Pseudomonadati > Pseudomonadota > Alphaproteobacteria > Hyphomicrobiales > Phyllobacteriaceae > Mesorhizobium > Mesorhizobium sp. P3_A9. Next base: position 3,422 of record NZ_JBFUGJ010000206.1, read on the forward strand.
TCTCGTCCATGATTTCGGACGGGTGCTGGTAGTTCCAGTTCAGCCCCATCGTCTGGGCGAGCTTCTGCGTCACTTCCCAGTCGGCCAGGCCGTTCTTCGGCGCCATCACCTTGCGCACGCGGTTGATGCGGCGCTCGGCATTGGTGAAGGTGCCGTCCTTCTCGAGGAAGGTCGAGCCCGGCAGGAAGACATGCGCGTAATTCGCCGTCTCGTTGAGGAAGAGGTCGTGCACGACGACGCATTCCATCGCCGCAAGGCCGGCGGCGACGTGCTTGGTGTCGGGGTCCGACTGCAAGATGTCCTCGCCCTGCACATAGAGACCCTTGAAGGAGCCGTCGACGGCGGCATCCAGCATGTTGGGAATGCGCAGGCCGGGCTCGTCGTCGATCTTGACGCCCCACAGGGTCTCATAGATGTCGCGCACCGCGTCGCCCGAGACGTGGCGGTAGCCCGGCAATTCATGCGGGAACGAGCCCATGTCGCAGGAGCCCTGGACATTGTTCTGGCCGCGCAGCGGGTTCACGCCGACGCCCGGCCGGCCGATATTGCCAGTGGCCATGGCGAGGTTGGCGATGGCGATGACGGTGGTCGAGCCCTGGCTGTGCTCGGTGACGCCGAGACCGTAATAGATCGAGCCATTGCCGCCGCGCGCGTAGAGTCTTGCTGCACCGCGGATCAATTCCGGGTCGACATTGGCGAGCTTGCCGACGACTTCGGGGCTGTTTTCCGGCAGTGCCACGAACGAGGCCCAGTCCTGGAATTCATCCCAGTCGCAGCGTTCGCGGATGAATTTCTCGTCGAACAGGCCTTCGGTGACGATGACATGCGCCAGCGAGGTGACGACGGCGACATTGGTGCCGGGCTTCAGCGGCAGGTGATACTCGGCCTCGATATGCGCCGACTTGACCATCTCGGTGCGGCGCGGATCGAGCACGATCAGCTTGGCGCCCTTGCGCAGCCGCTTCTTCAGCCGCGAGGCGAATACCGGGTGCGCTGCCGCCGGATTGGCGCCGATGACCATCACCACATCGGTGTGCTCAACGGAATCGAAATCCTGCGTGCCGGCCGAGGTGCCGAAGGTCTGGCCGAGGCCGTAACCGGTCGGCGAGTGGCAGACGCGGGCGCAGGTGTCGACATTGTTGTTGCGGAAGCCCTGGCGGATCAGCTTCTGCACCAGATAGGTTTCCTCGTTCGTGCAGCGCGACGAGGTGATGCCGCCGATCGAGGTGCGGCCATATTGGTACTGGATGCGGCGGAATTCGTTTGCCGTATAGGTCAGCGCCTCTTCCCACGACACTTCGCGCCAGGGGTCGGTGATCTTCTCGCGGATCATCGGGTTGAGGATGCGGTCCTTGTGGGTCGAATRGCCGTAGGCGAAGCGGCCCTTGACGCAGCTATGGCCGCGATTGGCCTTGCCGTCCTTGTAGGGCACCATGCGCACCAGCTCGTCGCCGCGCATCTCGGCCTTGAACTGGCAGCCGACGCCGCAATAGGCGCAGGTGGTGACCATCGAATGCTCGGGCTGGCCGATCTGGATGACGGATTTTTCCGACAATGTCGCCGTCGGGCAGGCCTGCACGCAGGCGCCGCACGAGACGCACTCGCTATCGATGAACAGCTGGTGCATGCCGGGCGACACCCGGCTGCCGAAACCGCGGCCCTCGATGGTCAGCGCGAAGGTGCCTTGCACTTCCTCGCAGGCGCGCACGCAGCGCGAGCAGACGATGCACTTCGACGGATCATAGGTGAAGTACGGGTTGGACTCGTCTTTCGCCATCCATTTGAAGTTTTCCGCGCCGTCGTTTTTCTTGAAGACGTGGTTGTCGCCTTCGTAGCCGTAGCGCACGTCGCGCAGGCCGACGACACCGGCCTGTGTCTGCAATTCGCAGTCGCCATTGGCGGCACAGGTCAGGCAGTCGAGCGGGTGGTCGGAAATATAGAGCTCCATCACGCCGCGGCGGATGTCCTTGAGCTTGCCGGTCTGGGTGTGCACGACCATACCCGGCGCCACCGGCGTCGTGCAGGAGGAGGGCGTGCCGTTGCGGCCATCGATCTCGACCAGGCAAAGCCGGCAGGAGCCGAAGGCGTCGACCATGTCGGTGGCGCACAGCTTCGGGATCTTTATGCCGGCCTCCATCGAGGCGCGCATGATCGAGGTGCCTTCCGGCACCGTGACCGAAAAACCGTCGACCGTTAGCGTCACCTGCTTCTGCGAGGTCGAGGCCGGTGTGCCGAAGTCGATTTCCTGAATGAGACCCATAGCGAGGTTCCTATTCTGCTGCTTCGGCGACAGGCGCCGGCTTGAAATCATCGCGGAAATGGTTGAGCGCGCTCATCACCGGGTAAGGCGTGAAGCCGCCCAGCGCACAGAGCGAACCGAATTTCATCGTGTTGCAGAGGTCCGTGACCAGCGCGATGTTCTTTTCCGGCTCGATACCGCCGGCGATCTTGTCGATGGTCTCGACGCCGCGCGTCGAGCCGATGCGGCAGGGCGTGCACTTGCCGCAGCTCTCGATGGCGCAGAATTCCATGGCAAAGCGCGCTTGCTTCAACATGTCGGCGGTGTCGTCGAACACGGTGATGCCGGCATGGCCGATCAGCCCGTCCTTGGCGGCGAAGGCTTCATAGTCGAACGGCGTATTGAACAGCGCGCGCGGAAAATAGGCACCGAGCGGCCCGCCGACCTGTACTGCCTTCACCGGCCGGCCGGTTGCCGTGCCACCGCCGATGTCATCGACGATTTCGCCCAGCGTCATGCCGAAGGCCGCTTCGAACAGGCCGCCGAACTTGACGTTGCCGGCGATCTGGATCGGGATCGTGCCGCGCGAGCGGCCCATGCCGAAATCCTTGTAGAAGGCGGCACCCTTGTCCATGATGATGGGCACGGAGGCCAGGCTGATGACGTTGTTGATCACCGTCGGCTTGCCGAACAGGCCCTGGATCGCCGGCAGCGGCGGCTTGGCGCGCACCACGCCGCGCTTGCCTTCCAGGCTGTTCAACAGCGAGGTTTCCTCGCCGCARACATAGGCGCCGGCGCCGACGCGGATTTCGATGTCGAAGGCATTGGGCGAACCCAGCACGTTGACGCCGAGCACGCCGGCCTTGCGGGCGACCTCGACAGCCTTGTTCATCATTGCCACCGCATGCGGATATTCCGAGCGGATATAGACGAAACCCTTGGTCGCGCCGGTGGCGACACCGGCAATCGCCATGCCTTCGATCAGCACGAAGGGGTCGCCTTCCATGATCATGCGGTCGGCGAAAGTGGCGCTGTCGCCTTCATCGGCGTTGCAGACGATGTACTTCTTGTCGGCGGTCGTATCGAGCACCGTCTTCCAYTTGATGCCGGTCGGGAAGCCGGCGCCGCCKCGGCCGCGCAGGCCGGACTCGGTAACCTGCTTGACGACATCGGCCGGCGCCATGGCGACAGCGTTCTGCAGGCCCTTCAGCCCGCCGAGCGACTTGTAGGCGTCGAGCGACAGCGGGTCGTTGATGCCGCAGCGSGCRAAGGTCAGSCGSGTCTGCTTGGCCAGGAACGGRATCTTGTCGGGCGCGCCSAGCCAGCGCTTGTGATGGCCACCSKTGAGGAARCCGCWGTCGAACAGGCTCTTGACGTCGGATGGCTTGACCGGCCCGTAGGCGACGCGGCCCTTTTCGGTCGCCACTTCGACCATGGGTTCGAGGAAATAGGCGCCGCGCGAGCCGTTGCGCACGATCTTTGCCTCGATGCCGCGTTCGGCGAGTTCGCTTGCAATCGCCTTGGCGACCTTTTCTGCACCCAGCGCCAGCGCGCCGGAATCGCCGGGAATGTAGATACGCGGGATCATGAGCGCATCTCCGCGACGATCTCTTCGAGTTTTTCGTCGTCGAGGCGGCCGATCACCTCGCCGTCCAGCATCGCCGAGGGCGCGCAGGCGCACAGGCCGAGGCAATAGACTGGCTCCAGCGTCACCAGGCCGTCGCGGGTCGTTTCGTGGAAGCCGATGCCCAGCAGCTGCTTGAGCTTGGCGGCAACCGCATCCGAACCCATCGACTGGCAGGCCTCGGCCTGGCAGACCTTGAGCACATGCCGGCCGGCCGGGTGGCTGCGATAGTCATGGTAGAAGGTGACGACGCCGTGGACTTCGGCATTCGAGATGTTCAGCGCTTCGGCGATGACCGGCAGCGAGGCCTGCGGCACATGGCCGAACTCTTCCTGGATGCCGTGGAGGATCGGCAGCAGCGGRCCTTCGAGGYCYTTMAGCTCYTGGATGATCGCCGCCGTGCGCGAYGCGATCTCGGTACTTGCAGGCTGCATCGTCATGCAGCGCCCTCCCTGGTCGGTAGCGTTCTAGCGCTAAGTCGTTACAAAAACAGAGGAAACCCGCGAAATCAATAAAGCTGATCCGTCGCTTGATAGAAATTTTCTATCAAGCCCGCTCAGCCGCCTTTCTCTACCCTAGCGATGGGTGCGGAAATCGTCTGCCAGCGCCATCGCCTCGTCCAGCAGCGCCTGCACCAGCGGCGTGTGCGGCTCGCGCGGCGTGGCCACCAGCCCGACMGTGTGGCTGGCRTCGGGCTCGACGATMGGAATGGCCCGGATCGGCTCGGAAAAGCCGAAYGTTTCCGCGAGGTTGAGCGGCATGATCGACGACCATTTGCCGGTGYGGATATGCGAGAACAGCACGATCATCGAGTTGGATTCGAGCGTCGGCCGCACCTGCACGCCGGCCTCGGCAAGATGCTGGTCGATGATGCGGCGGTTCTGCATGTCCGGCGTCAAAAGGCAGAGCGGCAACTGGCTGATCTCGGCCCATGTCACTTTGTCGCGGTCGGAATAGGGGTTTCCGACCGCCGTGATCAGCTGATAGCGCTCGTCATAGAGCGGGACGCTGGTCACCCGCCCGAGCGGCTCGTTGTCGAGATAGGTGATGCCGGCGTCGATGTCGAAATTGCCGAGCAGCGACAGCACCTCGATCGAGGTGCGCGACAGCACCGAGAAGGTGACACCCGGGTGCTTTTCGCGAAACGGCGTCGTCAGCCGCGCCACCATGGCCAGCGCCGTCGGGATGGCGGCAATGCGGATGCGCCCGGAAAGACCATGGCGCGCCGCGCGCATTTCCTCGCGCATGGTCCTCGAATCGCCGACGATGCGGCGCGCCCAGACCAGCACCTGCTTGCCCTCCGGCGTCAGCCCCTGGAAACGCGACCCGCGATTGACCAGCATGACGCCGAGCTGACCCTCCAACTGCTTGATGCCGGCCGACAGGGTCGGCTGGGTGACCCCACACGCTTCCGCCGCCCGGCCGAAATGCTCTTCCTTGGCCAGTGCGATGAAGAATTCGAGTTTGTCGATCATGCCGCGAGCCCTTTTCGCGTGTCTGCAACGTCGCGCCGCTCAGCCACTCGTTAATCATCGTGGATGAGGCAGCCGATAGTGGCAACAGCCAATAACCAATTGATAATATTTGGCTTGCCATCATGGTCGATGCGGGTATCGCGGCAGGGGCGCCGAAGATAGGTTGGTTCGCATGCTCCAGGAGCATCCGCCGGAAATACAAGCGCCTTCCGCTGCCGACCTGCGCGAGGCGGCGCGGCTTCGGGCTGTCGAGCGTTTCGATATTCTGGATACGCCGCGCGAAGCGTCGTTCGACCGCATTACGCGATTGATCAAGACTGTCTTCGATGTCCCGATCGCCATCGTCTCGGTCATTGACGGGCACCGCCAATGGTACAAGGCTTGCGAGGGCTTGGCGACAAATGAAGTCGCACGCAAGGACACATTCTGCCAGTACACGATCCTTCAGGACGAGCCGCTGATCGTCGTTGACGCGACGAAGGATCCACGTTTCGCCGGCAATCCCCTCGTCACGAACGATCCCCATATCCGCTTTTACGCAGGCGTGCCTTTGCGCAGCCGGGATGGCCACAACATCGGCAGCGTCTGCGCGATCGGCTACGCGCCGAGGGAATTTGACGACCGCGACATCGCAATCCTCCAGGATTTTGCCGATCTTGCCATGGATGAGCTGGAACTGCGCCAGCATGCCTCCAGTGATGCGCTGACCGGTGTGCTGTCGCGCCGCGCGTTCATCGATCAGGGCGGCAGGGCCTTTGCGCTGGCGCAGCGGCAGCGCTTCGACTTCTCCTGCATCGTCTTCGATGTCGACCATTTCAAATCGGTCAACGACAATTTCGGCCATGCCGCGGGCGACGAGGTTCTGACTGGTGTAGCCCGGCAATGCAGCGCCATCTTGCGGGACGTCGACATATTCGGCCGCGTAGGCGGCGAGGAATTCGCGGTGCTTCTCTACGCCGGCCGCAACGGCGCGCTTGAATCCGCCGAGCGGCTGCGCGGCACCATCGAGGCCATGCGGCTTGCGCACGGCACGGATGAGATACGGGTCACCGCGAGCTTCGGTGTCGCCGCGTTCGATCCCGCGACAAGCAGCCTGCAGGAGCTGATCGAGCGCGCTGACGCGGCTATGTATCGCTCGAAACACGCCGGCCGCAACCGGACCACGGCGTGGAATCCCCCCGTGGGGGATCAGGCGCGGCCACGGCGCAGGGTGCTGAAGGCCGGCCAGATCGTCTTCAACGCCCGCATGTCGACCATCGACTGCACGGTTCGCAGTCTCGGCGAGGATGGCGCCACCATCGACGTTTCGAATATCGCCGGCATTCCCGGCCAGTTTGTGCTGGCCATCAGGGCGGATCGGTTCGAGGCGAAATGCCGGGTCGTCGCCCAGGCCGAAAGGCGTCTGGAACTCGCCTTCGATTGACCGGGCCCGGCGGTCGGGGCGCTCAATCCACATATTTGAGCCGGCTTACTGTTCCCTCTGAGGCGATGCGGCGTTATGGGGATGAAACCGGGAGATCGACAATGCTGGGCTGGTTCCGTAAGCTGCTGCCACGCGAAGATCGTTTTTTCGACCTGTTCGAGCGCCATTCCCGTACGGTGGTCGGTGGCGCGGAGGCGCTGCAGCAGCTTCTCCAGGGCAAGGACATCGACCGCTGGTGCCAGAAGATCGTCGAACTCGAGGACGAGGCCGATCATATCACGGCGGAAGTCCTGCTTGCCGTGCGGCGCTCTTTCATCACGCCTTTCGATCGCGGCGACATCAAGGATCTGATCCAGTCGATGGATGACGCCATCGACATGATGCACAAGACCGTCAAGACGGTAAGACTGTTCGAAAAGAAGGAATTCGACCCGCTGATGCAGGAAATGGGCGGCGTTATCGTCGCCGCCGCCAAGCTGGTGGCCGAGGCCATCCCGCTGCTCGCCAAGGTCGGTACGCACACGGTGCGCCTCAACGCCATGGCCGAAGAG
>NZ_JBFUGJ010000207.1:0-10648 GCF_056402975.1 Mesorhizobium sp. P3_A9
GGCTTGATCTCGATCACCACATCGCCGAACTGGCCATGGCCGCCCGACTGTTTCTTGTGGCGGCCGCGCTGCTGCACTGGTTTGCGGATCGTCTCGCGGTAGGGCACTGCCGGCGCGTGGCCTTCGACCGGGATCTGGTTCTTGCCCTCCAGCCGCTCGCGCACGACGCGCAGATGCATCTCGCCGTGGCCAGACAGCACCGTCTCGGCCGAGTCTTGGTTGTGGCGCAGGCTGAGCGAGGGATCCTCCTCGGCCAGCCGCTGGATGGCGGCCGACATCTTGACCTCATCCTTGCGTTCCTTCGGCCGCAGCGCGAAGGCGAAGACCGGCTGCGGCGGCTCGAACGCGAACAGCTGTTTGGTGCCGCTCTTGGCCGAGGTCAGCGTCTGGCCGGTCTTGACCTCGTCCAGCTTGCCCAGCGCCACGGTGTCGCCGGCCTTGGCGGCGGCGAGCTTGAACTGATCCTTGCCGAGCATCTTGTAGATGCCGGAAACCTTGGCGGTGTCGCCGCCAGGGAGCCATAGTTCGGAGCCGTCTGCAACCTGGCCGGACAGGATGCGCGACACCGACAGCTTGCCGCCATGCGGCGTGTGGATGGTCTTCATCACCTGGACCACCGTAGCGCTGCCCTCCGGGGCGCCGAGGCGCTTGCGGGTCGCCTCGATGTCTGGCGCGTCGTGGCGGATCGCCTTCAAGAGGCGCAGCACGCCATTGCCCTTCTCGGCGGTGCCGATCAGCACCGGCGTCACCGCGCCGTCGCGCAGATCGGCGGCGAGGTCGTCGAAGATCTCGTCCTTCGGCGGCTCGATCTCCTCGAGCAGCTGCTCCATCAACTGGTCGTCATGGTCGGCAAGCGTCTCCAGCATGGAGAAGCGGGCTTCCAGTTCGCGCGCCTTGTCGTCACCCGGTATCTGAGCCACCTCGCTCTCGGCATATTCGCGGTAGATGTAGGCGCGCTCCAGCGCCAGATCGATCGAGCCGATGACGACGCCGTCCTTGCGCAGCGGAATCTGGCGCAGCAGGAGCGGCACGGAGCTTGCCGGCTGCAGCATCTTCAGCGTGTCGCGCACGCCTGCGATCGCCTTGTCGACCTTGTTGAGGAACAGGATGCGCGGCACGCCGAGATCATCAAGCTTGCGCATGATGAGCTGCAAAGCAGGGATCTTCTTTTCGTCTGCCTCGGCCACGACCACCGCGAGATCGCAAGCGGCCAGCACCGGCTCGGCCTCGAAGGAGAATTCGATCGAGCCGGGACAATCGACGAAGGTGATCTGCTCGCCCATGAATTCGGTGGTGGCGATGGTCGCCTCGACGCTCATGGCGTGGGCGCGCGCCTCCGGCGAATGGTCTGAAACGGTGCTGCCCGATGAAACGGGATTTTGTCGGGGAATGGCGCCCGTACGGGCCAATATGGCTTCGAGAAGTGTCGTCTTACCGCTTGCAAAGGGACCGACTATGGCAATGCATTTCGGTCCCGTGCGTCGTCCTCCGGCGCGAGTACCCATGGCTGACCTCCACTCAGGCGTTTCCCTAGGGACCGACTGGCATGCATGGTTCAGGCGTGGTCAATCGGTCCTGAGCGGCGGCCGGCCTGTTCGACCGTCGCGGGCGGGGTTCTTTTCATGTCGCCACCTGCCCAAAAGCATCGTCCCACTTGTTTGCCGGCAGGGCAAGGGAAATAGAAATCCGGTGCCTTGCGGCGTCCTCAGGCGCTCAGCGCCATGGGTTCGGCATTGATGGTGCGGAAGGGGGCGACCAAGGGGGCCACCTTGTCGCGCGGCGCCGGCTTGCCGAAGAAATAGCCCTGGAAACGGTTGCAGCCGGCGGCCTTGGCCAGCGCGAACTCTTCCTGTGTCTCGACGCCTTCCGCCACGATGGTGACGTCCTGGATGCGCGCTATCTGGGCCAGCGCCGAAACGAAGATCTGCGCCACCTGGTCATGGGCAAGGCTGCGGATGTAGGAGCGGTCGATCTTGATGCTGTCGATGGGCAAAGTTTTCAGATAGTTGAAGCCGCAATGGCCGGTGCCGAAATCGTCGAGCGCGATGTGGAAGCCGAGGCCGCGCAAGGCTTCGAGGCGCCGCAGGATTTCCGGCGTGGCGGCGGTCGCCACCGTCTCGGTGATCTCGATGATGAACTGCGCCGCCGAACGGCCGGTTTCCTTCAGCACGCGGTCGCACATGGTGACGATCTCGTCGCGCTTGAGCTGCTCGCCGGAGACGTTGATCGAGATGCGACGCCCGGGGAAATGGCCGACATCGGCGCAAGCCCGCTTGAACACCCATTCGCCCAGCATGTCGATCAGCGTCGAGCGTTCGGCGATGGGAATGAACTCGGCCGGCGAAATCAGCCCGCGAACCGGATGGCGCCAGCGGATCAGGCCCTCGAAAGCACAAGTGGACCCGTCCGGGTTGACGATCGGCTGATAGTGCAGCTCGAGCTCGCCGAGATAGACGGCGGCGCGCAATTCCCGCTCGACCAGGCGGCGGTAGCGCTTGTCGGACAGCATCTCCTCGTCGAACACGGTGACGCGGCCACGGCCCGCCGCCTTGCTTTCATAGAGCGCCAGGTCGGCAACCAGCATCAGTTCCGCCGTGTTGGAGGCATGGGCCGGCGCCAGCGCCACGCCGACCGAGATGGAGAGCGGAATGGTCTTGCCTTCATGCGATTTGCCGGCCCGCATCGTATCGAGCAATTGCCTGATATCCTTGTTGATGGCGGTGAGGTGGCTATGCGGAATGATGACGCCGAATTCGTCGCCGCCGAGCCGCCCGACCATGCCGCCGGCAAAGATGCGTTCCGAGGCCTTGACCAGGTGCACCAGAGCGAGGTCGCCGAATTGATGCCCGAACGTGTCGTTGAGCTGCTTGAAGTGATCGACGTCGATCAAAAGCAGGGTCGCCTCGCGCCGGTCGCGCATGGTGCCCAGGCTGTCGCGCAACGCTTCGAGGAAATAGCGCCTGGTCATCGCCCCGGTCATGACGTCCCTGGTCAGGAAATGATGCTTTTCCGCCTCGGCCGCCGCCGCCGAGCGCAGCCGGTGGACGACGCTGCTGCGCATGTACATCAGCGCCAGCAAGGCAAGGCTGGTGGCCAGGATCGAGACGGCGAAGGCGCCATCCGAGGGCAGGTTGCGCGAAATGTCGAAGGCGCCGAGTGCTGCCGCGCCGATGCTGAGCAAAAGCAGGGCCTGGATGCCGCGATAGACCCGGCCGCTATGGTCCTTGATCGTCGCCAGTATGCTCATCTCATCGCCCCCTGAAATGCAGGCACAGGGCTAGAGGGCAGCCGTTAAGAAGACATTGAATTCGCCGTCATTCGCCTCGATGCGCCATGCGCGGAAGGTTCATGGTTAAGGAGAAAAACTGGATGTTCGTCACGGCAACCGAAACGGCCGGTTGCGCCTCGGATGATATCGGCCGAGAATGGCTTTTGCCCCGATAAGCAGCGGCGTTTGCCGCCGGTCGCTTCACCACCAGTTTCAGGATCAGACGATGAAGATCATTGCTTGCGGCAGCGTGCCGACCATCATAGCACCGGAAAAATACTTCACCGGCCGGGTTCTGCAGACGCCGATCATAGAGGCGGAGGCGCCGGCGCGTCTCAGGGCCACGCTGGTCAGTTTCGAGCCCGGTGCGCGCACCCACTGGCACACGCATCCGCTCGGCCAGACACTTTATGTCACCTCGGGCGCCGGGCTTGCCCAGACATTGGATGGCCCCGTCCAGCAGATAAGGGCCGGCGACGTCATCTGGTTCGCGCCCGGCGAGAAGCACTGGCATGGCGCCGGASCGAAGACGGCRATGACGCATATCGCCATGCAGGAGGCGCTCGACGGCGTCCATGCCGACTGGCTGGAAGCGGTTTCCGGCGAACAATACGCCGGCTGAGTCCTATTCGGGCCGCAACATCCTCAGGAACAGCGCCGCGAGGGTTGCTGCGAGTTCGCTGCCGTCGCGCACGCCGCGTTCGATCGCGTGATCGACGGCGCCGTGCAGTCCGTTGAACAGGACGATCGCGGTGAGGTCGGGATGGTCGACGGACCAGGCGCCGGCTTTCGTGCCGGCCGCCAGCAGCCTCGAGAGATCGCCCAGCAGCGGATTGTCGCCTTTCATCTGCCGCTGGTCGGGCCGGTGGTCGTGGAAGACGACGTCGTGCAGCTGATGGTCGTCGAGATAGGCGTCGATGCCGGCGCTGACGAAGCCCTTCAGGCGCCCGGTCCAGTCATCGGGCGAGCAGGCGTCGATGGCGCTCAGGATGCGGGCGCGAAATCCACTGACGAAGCGCTCGCGCAGGGCAGTGACGACATCCTCCTTGGAGGTGAAATAGAGATAGAAGGTGCCCTTGGCCACTTCGGCCCGGCTGGCGATCTCGTCGATCGTCGTGGTGCCGACACCCCCGGCAATGAACAGCGAAGTCGCTGCCCGCAGGATGTCTTCGCGGCGCACTTCGGCCGGCTTGGTGCGTGGTTTCAGTGCCTTTCTGGCAATGACAGGCATATGATTCCACTCACCATTCGGTTCTTTCGCAGCGCTGGCTTATCGGTTGCCATTATCCTGCATCTGGTGGCGGAGACAAGCTTTTTATAATGGTTCCAAAGTGGTTTAGCATTGTTGACTGACCGTCAGTCAGTGATGTAGGTGACTGTAAACTCATATTTGGAAATAGTCATGCCGAAGAACCGCCTGCCGCTCGTTGCCGCCGTCTATCTCGGCTCGTTCGTCGCTTTGCTCGACGTCAGCATCGTCAATGTCGCGCTGCCGACCATCCAGCAGGCGCTGCACACCGATTTCGGCGGCCTGCAATGGGTGGTCGATGCCTACACGCTGTGCCTGTCGGCCTTCATGCTGTCGTCGGGGCTGATCGGCGACCGCTATGGCCGCAAGCGCTCTTGGCTGGCCGGCGTCGGCATCTTCGTGGCCGGCTCGCTGATCTGCGCCGTTGCGCCCAATCTGACGGCGCTGCTGGCCGGCCGGGTGGTGCAAGGCATTGCCGGCTCGCTGCTCATTCCGGGCGCGCTTTCGATCCTGACGCAGGCCTTCCCGGATCCGCGCGAACGCGCCGGCGTTATCGGCGGCTGGGCTTCTTTCGCGGCCATTTCGCTGCTGGTCGGTCCCGTGCTGGGCGGCATATTGGTACAGACCGTTGGCTGGCAAAGCATCTTCCTGATCAACCTGCCGCTTGGCCTTTTCACCATCGTGCTCGGTGCCATTTCGATCGAGGAGACGGCGCATCCCGAACATGCCCATCTCGACCTTGTCGGCCTGGCGCTCTCGATCCTGTGGCTCGGTGCGCTGACCTTCGGCCTGATCTCGGCCGGCGAGACCGGCTGGAGTGATCCCACGACCATCACGGCCATCATCGCGGGTGTCGTGGGCCTGGCAGTCTTCCTTGGCTTCGAGGCACGCACGGCTCGGCCGATGCTGCCGCTCGGCCTGTTTCGCGACGTGCGCTTTGCCGTCGCCAACGTGGCCTCRTTCGCGCTCGGCTTCACCTCCTACACCAGCGTCTTTTTCTTCTCGATGTTCCTGCAGCAGGTGCAAGGCTGGTCGCCGACGCAGACCGGCCTGCGCATGGCGCCGGCCTTCATCGTCCAGATGGTGGTATCGCCTTTTGTCGGCAGGCTCAGTGCCCGGTACGGCCATTCGGCGCTGATGACAGCGGGCTATGTCCTGATCGGCCTCTCGTTGCTCGGCATGTGCTGGGCCGGACCGTCGACACCGTATTGGGTGCTGTGCGCTCTGTTCGCGATTGGCGGCCTCGGCAATTCGCTGGCGATCCCGACCGGAAGTGCCGCCGCCATGTCTTATGCGCCACGCGAGCGTTCAGGCATGGTGTCGGCGGTCATCAATGCAACACGCCAGAGCGGGCTTGCCATCGGCATCGCGCTGCTTGGCGCCTTGATGAGCATGCGGGCGACGAACCTGCTGACCGGATACCTCAGCGATGCCGGTGTCGCCAATGCCCAAGCGGTGGCCCGCGCCGCCATCTCACGGCATGATTTCGCAACCGATGCGGCGATAGGCGAGGGTGGTGTGCATCAGCTGTTCGCCATCGCCTATGCCGGTGGCTTCCACGCGGCGATGCTGACGGCCGCGATCGGCGCGTTCCTTACCGCTGCCCTGTTGATCGCTGTGCTCGCGCCGGCCGAGGCGCGTTCGGCCAGGGAGGCGAAGCAGCAGGCGTGAGTTGCTTCGTCTCCAACAAAAAACCCGGCGACGACGCCGGGTTTTTGCATTTCAGGCTGCGCTGATCAGGTCAGCGACGCCGTAAAACGCTGGATGCGCGTGCAGGCTTCCTCCAGCAGCGTCTCCGAGGTGGCGTAGGAGATGCGGAAGTTGGGGCCGAGGCCGAAGGCCGAGCCGAACACCACCGCCACGCCTTCGGCCTCGAGCAGTTCCGAGCAGAAGGCCTCGTCGGTGTCGATCACCTTGCCGGCCTTGGTCTTCTTGCCGATCAGCTGAGCGCAGGACGGATAGACGTAAAARGCGCCYTCAGGCGASGGGCAAGARATGCCGCGCGCCTGGTTGAGCATCGAGACGACCAGATCTCGCCGCCCCTGGAAGATCGCCTTGTTCTTGGCGATGAAGTCCTGCGGGCCGTTGAGCGCCTCGACGGAAGCCCATTGGGCGATGGTGCAGGCGCCCGAGGTCTGCTGGCCCTGGATCATGTCCATCGCCTTGATCAGCTGGACGGGACCGGCGGCATAGCCGATGCGCCAGCCGGTCATGGCATAGGCYTTCGASACGCCGTTCATGGTCAGCGTRCGCTCGTAGAGYTTCGGCTCGACCTCGGCGATGGTCTTGAAGACGAAGTCGCCATAGGTCAGGTGCTCGTACATGTCGTCGGTCAGCGTCCAGACATGCGGATGCTTGAGCAGCACATCAGCCAGCGCGCGCAGCTCCGCTTCCGTGTAGGCGGCGCCCGACGGGTTCGACGGCGAGTTCATCAGCAGCCATTTGGTCTTCGGGGTGATCGCCTTTTCCAGCACCGCGGCCGTCAGCTTGAAACCATTCTCGATCGAGGTGTCGGCGAACACCGACGTGCCGCCGCAGATCGCCACCATTTCGGGGTAGCTGACCCAATAGGGGCGCGGGATGATGACCTCGTCGCCGGGGTTCAGCGTCGCCATGAAGGCGTTGAACAGGATCTGCTTGCCGCCGGTGCCGACAATGGTCTGCTCGGGCTTGTAGTCGAGATTGTTCTCGCGCTTGAACTTTTTGGCGATCGCCTCGCGCAGCGGCACGATGCCCGAKACCGGCGGATACTTGGTCTCGCCACGGCGGATCGCCTCGATCGCCGCGTTCTTGATGTTGTCGGGCGTGTCGAAATCCGGCTCGCCGGCGCCGAGGCCGATAATGTCACGGCCGGCATTTTTCAGCTCGCGGGCTTTCTGCGTCACCGCGATGGTGGCGGAAGGCTTTACGCGGGAAAGGGTGTCGGCAAGAAAGGCCATGACCTCAGTCTCTCCTTGAGAAGATCGGCGCGACCAGGAGCGGCCGCGGCGCTTCTCATGTCGCATGATTTCGCTCAGTGCAAGCATTGTTGGCTGATCCAGCCGTCAAGTGGCTGTGATTCGAGCTGTGATCGGCAACACTAAATTCATTAACGGGCGGTAGAGGCTTGCATGACAGGATCGCAATCCAATTGCGGAGCGAGGAACCGTGTCGCGCAGCATCGGGCTTGCCCATATCATCCGTCATGATGACGGCACCTCCACAGGTGTCTGGGGTATCTACACGCTGCAAAGTGCCTTCCAGCCGATCTTCGCCTTCAAGGAGGGCAAGCTGTCGGTTGCCGCCTTCGAAGGGCTGATCCGGCCGTTCCGCGACGGCGAGCCGCAATCGCCGATGGCCTTCTTCTCGACCTGTCCGGCCGGAGACCGCCTGCATGTCGAGGCGCTGACCAGGACGCTGCATCTGCTCAACGCCGGCGCCTGCCTGCCGCAGGAGGCGTCGATCTTCGTCAATTTCGACCCGTCGGTGTTCACCGAGCGGTCGGTCGCCGACAATGCCTTGCGCGAAATGCGGCTGGTGCTGCACGAGGCCGGCATCGATCCCGGCCGAGTCGTGTGCGAGGTGACCGAGCAGAAGTCGGCATCTCAGGAGGCCCTGCATGGCTTTGTCGCCGCCCTCAGGGGCAACGGCTTCCGCATCGCGGTCGATGACTATGGCGCCGATGATTCCGACATCCACCGCATCAAGGAGTTGAAGCCCGACATCGTCAAGTTCGACGCCTACTGGATCAACCAGCTGATGGAATCCGGCGCCGGCTTCGCGCTCCTGACCACCATGGTGAGAACCTTCGAGGATCAGGGCATCCGCACCGTGTTCGAGGGTATCGAGGAGGGGTGGCAACTGGAGCTTGCCGAGAAGTCCGGCGCTTCGATGGTCCAGGGCTTCGTGCTGGCGCGGCCGGAACTGGCGCCGACCAGCTTTCGCGTGTTCGGCAAAACCACGCCGGAAGCTGCCCCCGTGACTGCCGCACCGGCAACTCCGGCCTCACCACATGCGGGGCGGCCGGCAAAAGCCTTCGGGCGCCGGGTCGCGCCATGAGGCTCGAGCGGCGGCGCAATGTCGGCGATGCGATCTTCGCCGACGAGATCGGCATCGAATATGGCGTCCATGGCGAATACCGCTTGCGCAGCGCCTACCAGCCGATCTTCGCACCGCTTGGGCGCTCGCTGCACGCAGTGGCGGTCGAGGGCCTGATCGAGCCGCACCGTGCCGGCCGCGCAGGCTCGCCGCGGGCGTTCTTCGAAAGCGTCACTGCTTCGGACCGGCTGTTTGTCGAGACCATGTGCCGGGTGCTGCATCTCAGGAATTTCCACAACATCGGCGTCGACGGGCTCGATCTGTTCTTCAACTACAATCCGATGATCAACGACCATCCCGGGCGGGCGCTGGCCGAGATCCGGCTGATGAGCCGGCATCTCGGCGAACTCGGCCTTGCCCCCGGCATGCTGGTCTGCGAAATCACAGAACAGGCGGCGGACGACTCGCTTCTCGCCCGACTGGTGCGCGAAATGCGGCGCGACGGCATCCGCATCGCCATCGACGATTTCGGCACCGGTCATTCGACCGAGGAGCGGGTGAGCCTGCTCAAGCCTGATATCGTCAAGATCGATGGCGGCTGGTTCGCGGAGTTCTGCCGCCACGCCGCTGCCGAACGCTTCTTCCGCCCGCTGGTGTCCAGCCTGCACGATCGCGGCGCCAGGGTGCTGGTCGAAGGCATCGAGCAACCCGTCCATCTGCGCGTCGCGCTCGAAGCCGGCGTCGACCTGCTGCAGGGCTTTCTTCTGGCTAGGCCGGCGCTGGCCGGCACCATCTTCAACGAGGAGCCGCTCGTGATCGACGCGCTGCTGGGCTTCGACAACAAGGTCGTGCCGCTCTTTGCCAGGACTTTGCATCAGCGACGCTGATGGTTGCGCCAAAACAAATCATTGGTTGAGGACGCCGCCGCTGCGATAATCGCCTGCAGAAGGCAGCGCTCCGGGGACCGTCCATGATACTTTACAGCATGATCGACAGCGGCAATTGCTACAAGCCGCGCCTGCTGATGGCCAAGCTYGGCCTCGCCTTCACCACGATCGAGGTGAGTTCGCATACCGGCGACACGCGAAAAGCCGACTTTGTCGCCAAGAACCCGAACGCCATGGTGCCGCTGCTCGAGCTCGACGACGGCCGCCGGCTGGCCGAGTCCAACGCCATCCTGCTCTATCTCGCCGAAGGTACGCGCTTCCTGCCGGGGGACAAATACGAGCGCGGGCTCGCCTATCAATGGCTGTTCTTCGAGCAGTACAGCCACGAGCCCTATATCGCCGTGCGCAAGGCGCTGCTGACCTTTCCTGAACGGGCCAGCGATGCGACGCCGGAGCGGCTGGCGGTGACGCTGGAGCGCGGCAACAAGGCGCTCGGCGTGATGAACGCATATCTGGAGAACAACGCCTTCTTCGCTGGCGGCGCTTTCAGCGTCGCTGACATCGCGCTCTATGCCTACACGCATACGGCGGAGCAGGGCGGCTTCCAGCTCGACGCCTATCCGGCCGTCGCGGCCTGGCTTGGCCGCGTGGAGAAGGATCCCGGGCATGTGCCGATCGGATGGGTGGGGTAACGGAGCGTCCTTCTCCCCGTTTACGGGGAGAAGATGGCGGCAGCCAGATGAGGGGCGGCGCCAGCCTCCGTGTGCTTGGCTCTGCGATGGTTCCTCTTGAAGCGTCGGTGCTGCCCCTCATCGCCCTGCCGGGCACTTCTCCCCGTTAACGGGGAGAACGAGGCAGCTTCGCTGCTTTCGCCAATTGTCGATGATTGAGGACGTGATTCAAAGAGGCCGGGTTCTGCCCACGCGAACCTCAGCCAAAGCCTGCTCGGCAAGCTTATCGAGCCTGCCAGCCTTGGCGTCGGCCTCGATCTGCATATCCCATACATCTGCCTGGAACGCCTCGAACCATTTGGCAAAGGCCTTCAGCTCTTTGGGGCTTAGGGCTGTGATGGATCTTTCGATCTGTTCGAGCTTGGTCATGAATTGAAAATAACATGATCGGAGTTGCGAAGCGAAATGGCTCAACCCCAGACAACAAAAAGGCGGGATAAATCCCGCCTTCCCATCCTTGGTAGCCTGATCGGGAGCGTCCGGTCCGGGCTGGCAG
>NZ_JBFUGJ010000208.1:0-10644 GCF_056402975.1 Mesorhizobium sp. P3_A9
GAAATGCGTCGCTATGTCGTAGAGCGAGCTTTCCTGCTCGCGCGGTCCCGTCGCCGCGCAGCAATCGCTCGGCACGACCACCTCATAGCCCTGGAAAAAGGCGTCGTGGACGGTCGATCGCACGCAGATGTTGGTGACCACGCCGAAGATGACCAACTGGTCGACCTGCATATCCCTGAGCGTCAGATCGAGGTCAGTCTGGAAGAAGGCTGAGTAGCGCCGCTTGATGACATGGATCTCATCGTCGCGGGCGCCGAGATCCTCGATGATCTCCGGTCCCCAGCTGCCCTCCACGCAATGCGGCGTGCGCTTGACCCATTCGCGCTCGCGGCGCATGCCCGGCCGGTGCGCATCATGGACCCAGATCACCGGCACGCCGCGCGCGCGGGCGGCCTCGATAACAGCCAGCTGCGGCGCCACCAGCGTCTCATATCCCGGCAGCACCATGGCCCCGCCGGGTTTGCAGAACTCGTTGACCATATCGATGACGATAATGGCTGCGCGTTGCGGATCAAGGCGCATCGCGTCATCGTGCCGATGTGAGGAAAAAACGTCCACGGCCATGGCGGACTCCTTTGTCGATCGTTGATACTCATACAAAAAACTGTCGCAGATGCCAAGTCAATCCCGTTCGAAGCAAAGCCTGATTGCCAAGCCTGCGCAAGCCGCTCCGAGACGTGCCCACGTTGCTTTTTGCCACGAAATCACGTTGACAAGGAACACCGATCAAGTGTTCGATTTGTATGACCATCAATGATATTCAATTATCCGGACCGAGCCGGGCCGAGGGCTGAGACATGAGGACGACCGTTACCGGATCAAGTGGCCTGCTTGGCCGCCATGTCGCGGCGGCGCTGGTCGCGGCCGGTCATGATGTCACGGGCATCGATACCGTGGCGCCGGGCACGGCACCGTGGCGGCATGCCACCGCCGACCTGACCGATCTGGGATCGACCCTGCAGCTGGTGCGCGATTGCGATGCCGTCGTCCATATCGCGGCCATTCCGCGCCCGACAGGACGGGCCGGCGGCGAGGTGTTCAAGACCAATGTCGCAACCGCCTACAATGTCGTCGAGGCCGCGGCCATGGCTGGTATCGGGCGCTTCGTCTATGCTTCGTCCTTCAGCGTCTTCGGCTATCCCTTCTTCGAGAAGACGGTCGTTCCGCCATATCTGCCGGTCGATATGAACCATCCGGTCGGCGCGCAGGACCCTTACGGCCTGTCGAAATGGCTGGGCGAGGAAATCGTCGACGCGGCGGTGCGCAGAAGTGCCTTTTCGGCGGTCAGCATCCGCATGCCATGGATCCAGACCCCGCAATCCTTCTTCGCCGGCGTCGGCCCGCGCCGCGCCACCGCCGACAGCGCCCGCGACCTGTGGGCCTATCTCGACGCGCGCGATGCCGGGCAGGGCTTTCTGCGGGCGCTGGAATGGCAAGGCGACGGCCATCTGCGCGTCCTGCTCAGCGCTGCCGACACCTTCATGGAAGAAGAAACCGAAGCGCTGGTGCGCCGGGTCTATCCAGGCGTTGCCCTGTCGCGGCCGATCGCCGGTTTCGGTTCCATGCTCGATACGATCCATGCGCGCGAAACGCTCGGCTTCGAGCCACAGCATTCATGGCGTTCCTATCCACAGCCGGAGACCGAGGGATGAAAAGGTTCGACCAGAAGAAGGTCCTTGTCACCGGCGGCGCCGGCGCCATCGGCAGCGCTGCCGTCCGGCGCTTCCTCGACGAAGGCGCGCGCGTCGCCATTGTCGATCGCAACGGCGCTGCGGCCCGCGAGCTGGCTCGCGCTCTCGGCGACAACACCATCGCCATCGAAGCCGACGTCACCGACGAGAAGACTGTGCGCGGCGCCGTCGCAACCATCGTCGAGACATTCGGCGGGCTGGATGTGGTGTTCAACAATGCCGGCATTTCCGGCGTCGTCGCTCCCGTGCACGAACTGCCGGTGGAGGATTGGGACACCATCATCCGCATCAATCTGCGCGGCATCTTCCTCGTCCTGCAGGCATCGCTCCAGGCGATGATCAAGGCCGGGGCCGGTGGCTCGATCGTCAATATGGGCTCGTCCATGGCCGGTTGGGACGTGCTTGCGGGCGGCGCCGGCTATGTCGCCTCCAAACACGGCGTGGTCGGGCTGACGCGGGTGGCAGCACTCGACGCCGCGCCCTATGGCATCCGCGTCAACGCCATCTGCCCGGGCGTGATCGAGACGACGCTCGGCGTGCCGGCCTCCGGCGACGGCGATTTCAAGAGCAGCGTCCAGCATTTCGCCGACCGCATCCCGTTGCGCCGTATCGGCCAGCCGGACGACGTCGCGGCTGCCGTGGCGTTCCTCGCTTCGGACGAGGCAAAGCATGTCACCGGTGTCGACTGGCTGATCGACGGCGGCCAGACCTTGCAGAGCTGGGCCAACGCGCCGGCCGGCGACGCGTTTCCAAAGTATTGTTAGGTAAGGAAGCCGTCGCCGTCCGATAGGCCGTCGCGTCGGGACGAACTCTTCGCGTTAGACGCCGAAGCGGTCCTTCAATCGCCCCGAAAGGATCGCGGCCTTCACCCCGAGCGGCCAGAAGCGGTGAAACCGGATCGGCTTGAGCGGCGATATCGGCATGGGAAACGGCGTCGCCTCGTCGCCGCGCAGGCGCTGCGCCAGGGCGGCGCCCATCGCCGAGGCCATGGCGACGCCACGGCCATTGTAGCCAAGGCAGATCAGCACGCCGTCTTCCGGCTCATGAACATGCAGAAGGTGATCCTTGGTGATCGCAACCCGGCCGTTCCAGGCGTGCGTCCAGCGTGTTCCCGCAAGCACCGGCCAGAGCCGCAGCGCATAGTCGGTGAGGTAGCGGATGGCGGACGCATCGCCGATGGGTTTCATCGGCCCGCGGCCGCCCATGAGCAGGCGCTTCTCGGCGTCGATGCGGTAGTAGACGGTGATGTTGCCGGCCTCGTAGAGGACGGGCCTTTCGGGGAGGATTGCGGCCGCGACCGCCGGCGCAAGCGGTTCGGTCGCCGCGATCGCGCTGAACACCGGAACCAGCGATTGCCCCAGGCCCGGCCACAGGGTTCCGGTGTAGCCGTTGGTCGCGATAAGAACCTTCTCGGCGCTGACCGAGCCGTTCGCGGTTTTGAGGAGCCATCGTCCGGCCTCCCTCTTCAGCGAAAGCACTTCGCTGCCGCCGAATACCCGCGCGCCGGCGCTCTTGGCTGCGGTTGCCAGGCCAATTGTGTATTTCAAGGGGTGGAGGTCGCCGCCGCGGGCGTCGAACATGCCGGATATGTATCTGTCGGTTCCCGTGCGCGTTGCCATCGCCTGCGCGTCAAGCATGCTGACAGGCATTCCTCGCCGTTCGCATTGCGCTGATGTGGTCCGCACCGCGGCTTCCGGCTTCGGCCGGATCGCCGCGCGTATGGTGCCGTTCTGCCGCGCCTCGCATGCGATCGACAGGCGTCTGATCAGGCCGAAGGTGAAATCCGGCGCGCCATAGGAGAAATCGATCATCCGAGGCCCAAGCTCGGGGCCGAACATCGTCTCGATCGTGTCGGGATCGTATTTGAGCCCGGGATTGACCTGGCCGCCATTCCTGCCCGACGCGCCCCAGCCCGGCTGCTGGGCCTCGAGCACGGCAACGTCGTCGCCGGCTTCCGCCAGATGCAGGGCGGTCGCAAGGCCGGTGAAGCCACCGCCGACAATGGCCACCCGTGCCCGCTGCGCGCCGGCAAGGGCAGGGTAATTGGCGGTGCCGCCGGCCGTTTCGCGGTAGAGGCTCCGGGGCGGGCTGCTTTCAAGCATAGGGCAGGCTCTTACGACAAGGTGACTGGTCTGATGGTGGCGTGACTGCGTCCGCGAGGGGGACCCCACGGAATTGGCAGACCCTCGGATATCGTGCCCGGTGTGCGCAAGGCAATTCTGTATGCTTTTGGGAAATCACAACAGTTGCGTCAGGGCGGCCATGAAGTGGTCGTTCTCCGATGGCGAGCCGATGCTGACGCGCACATAGCTGTCGAAACCTTCCTGCTTCCAGGGTTTGACAATGACACCTTCACGCAGCAGGCCCTCGGCGAAGGCGGAGGCATTTTGCCGGCAGTTGAAGAACAGAAAATTGCCTCGCGAAGGGGCGACTTCGAGGCCCTTGCTCGTCAGGAAATTCTCGACACGGGCTCTCTCCGCCTTGGCCAGCGCGACGACCTTGGCGAGGTGTTCCTTATCCTTGAGCGCCGCGAGTGCTGCGGCCTGCGCAACGCCATTGGCGTTGAACGGCGTGCGCACCCGGTCGAGCAGCGCGCGCAATTCCGGGTCACCGACGATACCGAAGCCGATGCGCAATCCGGCAAGCCCGAACGCTTTGGAAAAAGTCCGCAGCACGATCCAGGACCGGTCGCGCTTGCCGAGGTCAGGCAGGGACGAGGCATAGTCGTCGCCCTCGGCATATTCGGCATAGGCTTCGTCGATGACAACAAGCGTCTCGTCCCCGACTGCGTCCAGCACCCGCGACAGGTCACCGCCGGAGAGCCAGCTGCCGACCGGGTTCATCGGGTTCGAAAACAGCAGCATGCGGGGCCGTTCGCGCACCGCCTCGATCAGGGCGTCAGCGTTGATGGTGAGATCGTCATTGACGGCCACGCGGTTGATGGTCGCGCCCATCAGCGTTGCATAGTCCTCATGCAGCGGGAATGACGGATAAAGGGTGACGACCGTATCGCCGGGCCGCAACACGGCACGGCTGATGACGGAGAGAAGATTCTCCGAGCCATTGCCGAGGATGATTTGGTCCTCGCCGACATCATATCTGGCGGCGATGGCCTGGCGCAGCTCGCGCCCGGCCGGATCCGGATAGAGCCGGAACATCTCGGCGCCGGCCTGCATCATCGTGGCGAGTGTCGGGCTCGGGCCAAGCGGGTTTTCATTCGAGCCCAGCTTGGCGATCCTGACTGGCGCGTATCGCTGCATGACCTCGGCGATGGTCAGTCCGGAATTGTAGGGCGACAGGCGCGTGACTTCGGTTCGGACCATGTCTGAAGCTTTCGACACGAGCGGGCTCCTCTGCGGTTGGCCGATCGACTTCCGTCTTCGGCCGGGTTCTCAAATGCCGGGTTTCGCGGCATCGTCCCGGGGCAAGCCAGGTCACCGATGGGCGCGCTGATGCGGCGAATTTTTGTCAGGAGTAGCGTAGCCGAAATGGTTTGTATATGCTTGTATATGTAACTTGATCTGATAGTCTCGACATCGAAGCGGGAACCGACACCGGCAAGGAGGATCACATGCGCAATGCTTCTCTGTTCGATCTCGCCGGCAGGAAGGCGCTGGTTACCGGCGCCAGCCGAGGCATCGGCCGCAGCATTGCCGAGGCTCTGAGCGCGGCCGGCGCCGATGTCGCGGTGACCGCGCGCAGTCTGGCCTCCCTCGAGGAGATCATAGCGGCGATCCGTGCGGCTGGCGGGGTGGCGCATGCCGTTGCCCTCGACGTCACCGATGTCGGCCGTTGCCGGGCCGCCACCGCCGAGGCCGCGAGCCTGCTTGGCGGTCTCGACATTCTCGTCAACAATGCCGGAATAGAAGAGGTCCGACCCTCGCTCGATGTCGACGAGGCGTTGTGGGACCGGATCGTCGATACCAATCTCAAGGGCGCGTTCTTCTGCGCCCAGGCGGCGGCGCGGCAGATGCGCGAAGCCGGCCGGCCCGGCGCCATCATCAATCTCTGTTCGCTGACTTCAGAAGTCGGCATTCCGACCGCGGTGCCGTATGGCTCGTCGAAGTCCGGCCTGCTCGGCATGACGCGGGCGCTGGCAGTGGAGTGGGCGGATCTCGGCATCCGGGTCAACGCCATCGCTCCGGGCTATTTCAGGACGGCGATGACGGATGTGTTCTACAGCAACGAGGCATGGCAGCAGTCGATGCTGGCCAAGATCCCGCAGCACCGTTTCGGCGATCTACGAGACCTGCACGGCGTTGCCGTGTTCCTTGCCTCGGATGCGGCAGCCTACATAACCGGCCAGTCCATTCCGGTGGATGGCGGTTTTCTCGCATCGATCTGAGGCGGCTCGCCATAGGTTCGAAATCAAAATCTTCCGCACTGTGACCGGCTGGCACGTTGCGTTCTAGCAAAGAGGAATACCCATGTCCGACATCAGCTTCCACGATCTGTCATCGCTCGATGCCACCCAGCGGGCCAATCTGCTGAAACGCGCCGAGGCCGATCTGTCGGTCTTCGTCGAAAAGGTCCGCCCGATCATCCAGGCCGTCAAAGACGAGGGTGACGCCGCTTTGATCCGCTTCGCCAGGGAACTCGACAAGGCCAATGTGGCTGAGGGCGGACTGAAGGTCTCGGAGGCCGAGTTCGACGCGGCATTCGACAAGGTCGAAAAGGATGTTGTCGAGAGCATCAGCTTCGGCATCGACAACATCAGGCGTTTCCACGAGGAGCAGAAGCCGGAAACCATGTGGCTCAAGGAAGTCCGGCCGGGCGCCTATGCCGGCGACCGCTACACGCCGATCGCGTCCGTCGCGCTCTACGTGCCGCGCGGCAAGGGCGCCTTTCCGTCGGTGACGATGATGACGTCGGTTCCGGCTGTCATCGCCGGCGTGCCGCAGATAGCCATGGTGACGCCGCCAACAGCGGACGGTTCGGTGGATGCGGCGACCCTCGTCGCCGCGCGCCTCGCCGGCGTCAGCGCYGTCTACAAATGCGGCGGCGCCCAGGCCGTCGCCGCCGTCGCCTACGGCACCGAGACGGTGAAGCCCGCGCTCAAGATCGTCGGCCCGGGCAGCCCGTGGGTGGTCGCGGCCAAGAGCGTGCTGTCGTCGATCATCAACACCGGCCTGCCGGCCGGCCCGTCGGAAGCCATCATCTTTGCCGATGACAGTGTCGACGGCGGCCTTGCCGCGCTTGATCTTTTGATCGAGGCCGAGCACGGGCCGGATTCCTCGGCCTATCTGGTGACGCACAGCCGCAAGGTTGCCGAAGCMGCSCTWGCMGCAMTTCCAGAACACTGGTCGCGGATGACCGAACAGCGCGTGGAATTCTCGCGCGCGGTGCTGACCGGCAAGCGCGGCGGCATCGTGCTGACCGCGTCGCTGGAAGACAGCTACCGCTTCATCAACGACTATGCGCCCGAACATCTCGAAATCCTGTCGAAGGAGCCGTTCGCGCATCTCGGGCACATCACCGAGGCGGCCGAGATATTGATGGGCCCGCATACGCCGGTGACCCTTGCCAACTTCGTCCTTGGGCCGAACGCCGTGCTGCCGACCAGCCGCTGGGCGCGGACCTATGGCCCGCTCTCGGTGACGGATTTCGTCAAGCGCTCGTCGGTCGGCTATGTCACTTCCGCCGCCTATCCGGAACTGGCGATGCATGCCCGCAGGCTCGCCCGCTACGAGGGTTTCAGCTCGCACGAAAACGCGGTCTCGGAGATCCGCGACCGCTACCTCGCCGGCTGAGCGGAGACGATCGCGATGAAGGCGGCACGGCTTTATGGACCTGGCGATCTGCGCGTCGAGGATATCGCTTCGCCGGGCATCCCGGATGCGGGCTGGGTGAAGCTCAGGGTCGATGCCGCCGGCATTTGCGGTTCGGACTTGCACAATTTCCGCACCGGCCAATGGATAAGCCGGTCGCCTTCGACGGCCGGCCACGAGCTGACCGGCACGGTGGTCGCGCTCGGCGAGGGCGTCGACACCGTCGCCGTCGGCGACAGGGTGGTTGCCGATTCCCGTTTCTGGTGCGGGCACTGCGCGCAATGCCGGGCCGGCAGGCGGCACCTCTGCACTTCGCTGGGCTTCGTCGGCGAAGTCTGCGACGGCGGCTTCGCCGAACAGGCGGTGCTGCCCGCGCGTCTGCTGCATGTCGTCGATCCGGCGCTTGACGAGCGGGTCGCGGCGATGGCCGAGCCGCTCAGCGTTGCGCTGCATGCGGTGCGGCGTCTGCCGAAGACGGCAGGCTCGGTGCTTGTCGTCGGCTGCGGGCCGATCGGTGGTCTTGCCGCGCTGCTGCTGTCGCGAAGCTTCGCCGGCACCGTGCTTGTCGCCGACCGCAACCAGGCGCGCTGCGCCCGCGTGTCGCGGGTGACCGGGGCAACAATTGTCGACCTCGACCGCGACGCCATTGCCGCCGCGACCGCCAATGCCCCCTTGCTGGCCGCCGTCGAGGCGACCGGCAGCATCGCCGCATTCACCCAGCTGCTCGGCATTCTCGATTCCGGCGGCGCGGTGGCGATGGTCGGCATCTTCCACGGCCGTCTCGACATCGATCCCAATCTTCTGGTCGAACGCGAAATCGCGCTGCTGGGATGCCATGCCTTCGCCGACGAACTGCCCGACGCCGTGCGAATGCTGGGTGAATTGAGCGAGCCGCTGCTCGCCCTGATCGATCGCGAGATCGGCCTCGACGAGATACCGGCTGCCTATGAGCGGTTGTTGGCGGGGCAAAGCGACGGCTTGAAAACAATCATCCGCATACGGCAACCTGTTGAGCCGGCGTGATTTCCGATAAATTGCCGGAAAGGACTTTGAAATGATCGAGTTGCCCGATACGGCGAGCCCTCTCTACGAGAAGGTGAAGGACTACATCCTGACCAACATCGGATCGGGCCGGTGGGGCAAGGACCGCAAGCTGCCCTCCGAAAACGAGCTGGTGGCCTCGCTGGGTGTATCGCGGATGACGGTTCACCGCGCCTTGCGGGAACTGACCGCGGCGGGATTCCTGATCCGGCTGCAAGGTGTGGGCACGTTCATCGCGCCGCCCAGGCCGCAATCGACGCTGATCGAGATCAACAACATCGCGGCCGAGATCGTCGAGCGCGGTAACCGGCATCGCTCCGAAGTGCTCGTGCTGGAAACCATCACGCCAACCAAGGAGCTCGCGCTGTCGTTCGAGTTCCCGAAGCGGGTCTCGATCTATCATTCGGTCGTCGTCAATTTCGAGAACGATTTGCCGGTGCAATTGGAAGAGCGCTTCGTCAATCCGAGCCTGATCCCCGACTACGACAAGCAGGATTTTTCGAAGACGGCGACCTACGACTACCTCATGCAGAAAACCCCGGTGACCGAGGTCGAGCACATCATCTCCGCCATCCCGGCCGACGCGGAGACGGCGCGGCATCTGAGCATCGATGTCGGCAGCTGCTGCCTGTTTCTGCACCGACGGACATGGACGGGCGCGATCGTCGCCACCATCAGCAAGCTGACTTATGTCGGCAGCCGCTACTCGCTCGGCAGCCGCTATTCCCCCTCCAAGCCCAACTGACGGCAACGGGCGATTGCGTGACAGATGGCGGGAGGCTGATGGGTCGAATTGGCAGGAAATTTATGTCAGTCCAACTTGTATATGCATGTATGTATTTTAGCCTTGACATCCGTTCCCGCTGACGCTGAAATATCCCTGCACTTCACCATGAAGTGGTGGGCAAGACGCCGGGGCACAGTGCCGCGAGAGCAGAACCCCACAGTCTCACCAGACCGGATGCCTGGGTAAAAAAGCGGTCTGATCATCAAGGGGAACTAGATGATGCGTAACCTAGCAGGACAATTTCGCGCGCTCGTGATGGCCGCCGCCGTCGGGCTCGCCGCCGCGCCAGTGGCCCACGCGGCCGATGCGGCCATTCCCACGACGCCCGAGGCAGGATCGTTCAAGATCGGCATCGAGCCCTGGCTTGGCTATGGCCAGTGGCACGTCGCCGACGCCAAGGGCCTGTTCAAGACGAACGGCCTGTCGGACGTTCAGATCGTCAATTTCGCCGAGGACAAGGACATCAACGCCGCGCTCGCCAGCGGCCAGCTCGACGCCGCCAACATCGCGACCCATACGGCGATGGGCATGGTCGCCGCCGGCCTGCCGGTGAAGATCGTGCTGCTGCTCGATGTCTCGATGACGGCCGACGCCATCATCGCCGGTAAGGACGTCACCTCCATCAAGGACCTCAAGGGCAAGCAGGTTGCTTTCGAGGAAGGCACGACGAGTGACATCCTGCTCAAATACGCGCTCTCCAAGAACGGCATGTCGATCGACGATGTGAAAGCCGTTCCGATGCCGGCGTCCGACGCCGGCGGCGCGCTGATCGCSGGTCAGGTTCCGGTCGCGGTCACCTAYGAGCCKTAYCTCACCGTCGCCATGGCGCAGAACAAGGACGTCAAGCTGCTGTTCACCGCCGGCGAGGATCCCGGCCTGATCAGCGACGTGCTGGTGGTGCGCGACGAGGTGATCAAGTCGCGGCCCGGCCAGGTGCTGGCCATGATCAAGAGCTGGGACGCCGCGCTCAAGGATTACAATGCCGACACCCCTGGCGGCCGCGCCATCATCGCCAAGGCGGTCGGTTCCGACGTCAAGGACCTGAACACCGCCTTCGACGGCGTGCGCTACTACTCGCTCGCCGAAAACAAGACGGCGCTCACCGGTGATTTCACCACCAAGACCTTCGCCGATGTCGAAGCGGCCGCCAAGAACGCCAAGCTGCTGCAGGCCGACGTGACGCCGGAGCAGATGATCGACCCGTCCTTCGTCAAGGCGGCGGAATGACAACGGCCGGATCGCGGTGGTAACGCAGATGTCCGCAGAGCCGCCCGCGAAAACCGGCTTGGCGCGCCGCGCGCCAAAGGCGGCCACAAAGCAAGCCAGGCGCCGCCGATCCTCCGGGATCGGCGTGCCT
>NZ_JBFUGJ010000209.1:0-10600 GCF_056402975.1 Mesorhizobium sp. P3_A9
GGCCCGCGTCATCCGCCGCGAGGGCCTGGCTGGCCATGTCGCCATCTCAACCCGCAGCGCCGCGACGCTGAAGCGGGCGGAAGAACTCGGGCTGGGCGACAGCTATACGACCGATGCGAAAGAGGCGGTTCGCGACGCCGATCTGGTCATCGTCTCCGTGCCCGTCGGCTCGTCCGGCGCGGTCGCAGAGGAAATCGCACCGGCGCTGAAGAAGGGCGCGATCCTCACCGATGTCGGCTCGACCAAAGCATCGGTGATCGCGCAGATGCAACCGCATGTGCCTGACGGCGTGCATTTCATTCCCGGCCATCCGTTGGCGGGCACGGAAAAATCGGGACCGGATGCCGGCTTCGCCGATCTGTTCGACAATCGCTGGTGCATCTTCACACCGGTGCCGGGCACCGATCCGGAGGCGCTGGAGAGGCTGTCGGAATTCTGGCGCCGCTGCGGCGCCAACATCGACACGATGGATCCGCAGCATCATGACATGACGCTGGCCATCGTCTCGCATTTGCCGCACATCATCGCCTACAACATCGTCGGCACCGCCGACGATTTGCAGTCGGTGACCAAGTCCGAAGTGATCAAATATTCCGCCTCCGGCTTTCGCGATTTCACGCGTCTGGCCGCCTCGGATCCGACCATGTGGCGCGACGTCTGCCTGCACAACAAGGACGCCATCCTCGAAATGCTGGCACGGTTTTCGGAAGACCTGGCGTTCCTGCAGCGCGCGATCCGCTGGGGCGACGGCGACAAGCTGTTCGACCTGTTCACCCGGACCCGCGCCGTGCGCCGCTCGATCATCGAGGCCGGCCAGGACATCGACGTGCCCGACTTTGGCCGTCAGGCGGTCGAGCATCCCAAGGGGAGCTGATATCCAGGTGAGGCCGGCCTGCAAATGGCCGACGGCTGCGCTTCCGGTGCTCACGTACAAAAAGTACGCTCCGCTCCGGTTCTCGGCATCAGCCATTTTCGACTCGGCCTGACCTGAATCTCAACTCCCTTGGCGTTGTTAGGGTGTCGGCCAGATCGCCGAGATCATCGCCAGCGTCTCGGCCCGGTCCGGCGCGCCCAGCCTGCCGCCGAAGCGCTGGCATTTGAGCGCGGCTGCAGCGCTGGCGAAGCGCAAGGCCTGCTCGACCGGCATGGCTTCCGCCAGCCCGACGGCAAAGGCGCCGTGAAAGACGTCACCCGCCGCCAGCGTGTCGACCGCCTTGATTTTGGGCGCTGCGACATGACGGGATGATTGCGCCGCGCGATCGAACCACCAGGTGCCTGCCGCGCCGCCGGTGACCGCGACAAAGGCATCGGTGCGGGAAGCCATGTCGGTGCAAGCGGTCTCCAGATCCTGTGCGTGGCCGCATATGATGCGGATCGCCGGCTCGGAGGCAACAATGTGCGAGGCGAGCGGCAAGAGCTGTTCCAGCACCGCCAGCGGCGCGGTGTCGGCATCGAGAATCGCTGGGCGGCCGGCAGCATGCGCGGCCTTCAGGGCAAGGGCCGCGGCGCCCGGCCAGCGCACATCCACCAGCACGGCATCGAATGCAGTGATGTCCGCGAAAGGCAACGCTTCGGGATCGGCCTGGGCGCGTTTGTCATAGAAAGGCACGATGATGCGCTCGCCATGGGCGTCGACCAGAATCGAGGCCAGTGCCGAGCGGGCGCCGCTGACGCGGCGCACATAGGTGCAATCGACGCCTTCGGCCTCGACCCCGGCAATCAGCTGATCACCGATGGGATCGTCGCCGGCGCTCGCCCACAGCGACACGTCGGCGCCCAGGCGATGCGCGGCGCAGGCAGCACTGGTGGCCATGCCCGAGGCGATCTGGACACCGTCGGAGGCGATGAATTTTCCCTGGTGCGTGGGAAGCGTCTCCACACGCAGGATGGTGTCCAGAGTCAGCGCGCCGACACTGAGGAGCCTCAAGGGTCTTGCCATGGCAGCGCTATTGCACCGGCTTGATCTTGCCGAGCGGAATGAAGCCGAGCGAAGCTCTGCCCTTGACCACTTTCAGCGGCATCGACGGTTCGCTGCCGAGCATGGCGAGTGCGGCAAAACCCTGTTCGATCGCATTCTTCTGCTCGGGTATGGCACCGGCAAGGATAGATGCCACGGACTTCGGATCCTTGATCCGGATCATCAGGTCGGCGTCGACCAGGCCTTCGGCATCGACCGACAGCGGCCCGGAAACGGTAACCCGCGCCGTGCCCGAGGACACATCGAGGTTGCGAATCTCTATCCTTTGGCCGCGCAGGCTTTTCACCTGCGTGCCGATCAGCGCGACACCATTCTTCAGCGTGGCATCGCCGCTGGCATCGAGCGCCGGCAGCACGCGCCCGCCGATCGCATCGGGATCGATCTCGAGATCACCAAAGCTGCCGGCATAGTCGAGATCGCCGCCATTCGGCTGCAACTGGCCAGCGGCCTTGCCAGCGCTGAACAGTTCAACCGGATCGGTGTCGTCAGCCGGATCGGTCTGGCCGGACAGGCCCTCGGCCTGCAGGGATATACGCTGCGGCAGCGGGTACCACAATTTGACGTTGGCCTGCAGATTGTCCCAGTCGATCCACAGCGGCTTCATGCCCGGGACGGAGGTTCTGAGCGGTCCGCGCAGATTGGCAACCGGGGACAGGGGTTGGATGATCTGGGCGACGGCATTGAAGGAGCCGGCCGACGCGGCGATGTTTTTGGCATCGTCCTCGTAAGCGAGGTTGTCGCAGGAGACGGTGAAGTTCAAGGGATAGCCGCTGACCTGGAGATTGGCGCAGCCGGCCTCGATGCCGCTCTTGTTGAGCGTGGCAACCGCCTTGTCGGCTTCAGCCCTGACCCTGTTCTCCAGGTAAAACCAACCACCGCTGTAGATGGCAAACAGCACAACGATGAACGCCACCAGCCAGAACAGGCCGCGGCGGGACTTTGGTTGGCGTTCGTCACTTGACGTCATGCTTTGGCTCTCATTAACGCATGGGTGTTGGTGGACGGAGTTTTGATTCCGACAACAATAGGTAGACAGACACGGACGGAAAAAACACCGATTCGGATGCGGTGTCGGCAATCTTTTGCAATCAGGCGCGGCGATATGGGCGATTTTTGGGTGTTTGGCTATGGATCGCTGATCTGGCGGCCGGGGTTCGCGCATGTCGAGACACAAAGAGCAAGGTTGCACGGCTATCGGCGCTCGCTTTGTGTCTATTCGTTCGTGCACCGCGGCACGCGCCAGCGGCCCGGATTGGTGCTCGGCCTCGACCATGGCGGTTCCTGCGTCGGCCTGGCTTTCCGCGTGCCGGGCGAATTTCGCGACGAGGTCATCGCCTATCTGCGCGAGCGCGAACTCGTCACATCAGTCTATCTCGAGCGCACGCTCAAGGTTCGCCTTGATGGCGGCGGCATGGTCGAAGCCGTAGCCTACATCGTCGACCGCAAGCATGAGCAATATGCCGGCGCGCTGGATGCTGCGCATGCGGCGGCGGTGGTGCGCGGTGCGGTCGGCCAATCCGGCGACAATGAGGATTATGTGCTCAGCACGTTGAAACATCTGGAAGCGCTTGGCATCCGCGACCATTGGCTGGAGGACGTGGCACGGGGGATAGCGCCTTTGTGAAGGCTGGCTCTGCGGAAAAGGCAGCCAGGCCTTTGACCTTGGTGCGGCGAGACCTAGGTTAGGCTCCGAACCCCAGCCAGCGGGCGGCATCCGCCCGGCCCCAATCCTCATGGAGATCCGTCTTGCAGAAACGCCGTCTCGGTCGCACCGACCTTTCCATCGCGCCGCTGGTTCTGGGTGGCAACGTCTTTGGCTGGACCGCCGACGAGAAGACATCTTTCGACCTGCTCGACCGCTTCGTCGGGGCTGGTCTCAACGCGGTCGACACGGCGGACGCCTATTCGCGCTGGGTCCCCGGCCACAAGGGTGGTGAATCCGAAACCATCATCGGCAACTGGATGAAAGACCGTGGCAACCGTGACAAGGTCGTGGTGATCACCAAGGTCGGCTCGGATATGGGGCAGGGCCACAAGGATCTATCCGCTGCCTATATCGAAAAGGCCGTCGACGCGTCGCTGAAGCGACTGCAGATCGACGCTATCGATCTCTATCTGTCGCATTGGCCGGATCCGACCACGCCCTATGAGGAAACGCTCGGCGCCTACGAGAAGCTGCTCGCCAAGGGCAAGGTCCGCCATGTCGGCTGCTCGAACCTCGATGCGGGCCAGTTGCGCGCCGCACTCGACGTGGCGAGCCTGCGCAGCCTGCCGCGCTACGAAGTGCTGCAGCCGGAATACAATCTCTACGACCGCTCCTCCTTCGATGGGCCGCTGCACGATCTGTGTGTGGCCGAGGATATCGGCGTCATCACCTATTTCAGCCTGGCCAAGGGTTTCCTAAGCGGCAAATACCGCAGCGAAGCCGATCTTGGCCAAAGTGAGCGCGGCGGCGGGGTGAAGGACTATCTCAACGCGCGCGGCATGCGCATCCTTGCGGCACTCGACGCGGTGTCGGCGAGGCATTCGGCGAAGCAGGCGGAAGTCGCGCTTGCCTGGGTTATCGCGCGGCCAGGCGTCACCGCACCGATCGCCAGCGCCACCAAGCCGGACCAGATGGATAGTCTGATCAAGGCGGCGTCGCTGAAGTTGACAGCGGACGACATGGCTGAGCTCGACAAGGCGAGCGGCTGAAGCTCCCGGCGGCCGTTCTACGCACGAACGTCCAAGACCACCCCTCCTGTCTTGCCATAGCGTCCTGCGCTCAAGGCAAGACAGAGGGTGGAAATGACTGAACCGCTTCTTTCGCAACCGGAGCTTTGGCGACCGCTGCTCGCCCTGGTGCTTGCCGCCACGGTGGTCATGGGTAGTCCAGGTCCGGCAACGATAAGCGTCACCGCCGTTGGTGCCGCCTTCGGCTTGCGCCACTCGCTGCGCTATACCTCGGGGATCGTTCTTGGCACGATCGCTGTCTTGCTGGTGGTGGCGACCGGGATCATGGCGGTGCTCTGGTCGATGCCGAGGCTGGCGCCGGTGCTGGTTGTCGCATCCGCCGCCTACATCCTCTATCTCGCCTTCAGGATCGCCACGGCGGCGCCGCTGGCGGCACGCGCGTCCGAGGCTTCGCGCCCGACCTGGATGGCCGGTTTTCTCTTGGCTGCCGCCAACCCCAAAGCGTATGTGGCGATCGCCGCCGTGTTCGCCGGCGCCGCTTCCAAACAAGGCGACGCCGGGCTTGGCCTATGGCTGAAGCTGACCGTTCTCGCCATGATGATCGTTGTCATCCATGCCGTATGGCTGCTCGCGGGCGCGGCCTTCGCGCGCTTTCTGCGCCGGCCGGTCACGTCGCGGATCATCAATCTGGTCTTTGCCGCGACGCTGGTGCTGACCACCGCGCTGGCGGTGTTCGGCTGAATGTTGCCTGCCTTCGCTTCAGACCTTCGCGCCAAGTTCCCGCAGCCGCTTCACCGCGGTCGGCGGAAAGGCCGGCGGGTTGGGTGCGCGGGACGCCTCGACGAGCATCTGGTCGCAGGCGGCTTCTGTCTCGCCGATCAGCCGCGCCATGAACTCGTCCTTGCCGAGGCCCGGTGGAATCGGCGGCAGGAAACGCGCCTTGATGGTGCCGGGATAGCGCAGGAATTTGCGGCGCGGCCAATAGAGGCCGGCGACATGAGCAACCGGCACAACCGGAACACCGAGTTGCGAATAGATTTCGACGATGCCGTATTTATAGGCGGGCTCATCGCCCGGCGCCCGGCGCGTGCCCTCGGGATAGATGATCAGCTGGCGTGGGTTGCGCGCCATCTCTTCCTTGGTCGCCGCGACCACCGCCTTCAAGGCCTTGGAACGGCTGCCGCGATGAACCGGGATCATGCGCATCTTCATGATGTACCAGCCGAAGAACGGGATCCAGGTCAGTTCCCGCTTCAAGATGTAGAGCGGGTCCTGGAGGAAGGGGAAGAAAGCGATCGCGTCCCAGAACGACTGGTGCTTGGGCGCCAGGATGAAGGAGCCCTCCGGCAGGTTTTCCTGCCCGGTGATGTCGCTCTTGGTGCCGGCGATCTTGTCGTAGAGCCACATGCAGGTGCGCGACCAGAATTTCGGCACGAACCAGGCGCGGTGGCGCGGCGACAGGAAATAATAGGGGGTCCAGAGGATCATCTGGACGATCAGATTGACGTAGAAGACGAAGTTGAACGCCAGCGATCTGACATAGAGCATGGGGGAGGTCCGGTGAGGAAGTGTGCGTTGGTTACACCAAGCGCGGGGAAAAAGGAAATGGCCGAAGCGTGACCCTGCCGATGCCGAGGCACGGTTCGTTTCTGGGATCAGCCTGCGGCCACGTTACCCCAATCGGGCCAGCCGCTCCTTCAGACGGGGTGCGGCGAAATCGAGGAAGGCACGCAGCTTGACCGGCAGCAGGCCGTGGCCCGCATGCACCAGGCTTACCGGCCACGGCTCCGGCTCGAACTCACGGAGCAGGATGCGCAGCATGCCCGACCGCACCGCGGCATCGACCTGATAGGAAAGCACTTTCGTCAGCCCGACGCCGGCAATCGCGGCATCGATCGCGGCCTCGGCGGTGTTGACCTGAAGCCGCGAGCGGACCTGAACCGTGACTTCCGTCTTGCCCTTGGTGAAGCCCCATGGGGCGGCGGAGGACAGTCCCTCGAAGGTGATGCAATTGTGGGTGCTCAGGTCTTCCGGCGTCGCGGGTATGCCATGTTCGGCCAGATAGGCCGGGCTGGCGCAGACGACGCGGCGGATCGAGCCGACGCCAATGGCGACAAGGCGCGAATCGGGTAACTGGCCGATGCGCAGCGCGAGGTCGAAATGGTCTTCGACCAGCTGGGTGATGCGGTCCGCCAGGGTCAGGCGGATGTCCACGTCGGGATAGGCCGAGAGAAAGCCGGTGATAACCGGCAGCACATGAAGGCGGCCGAAGACAACCGGCGCGGTGATGGCCAGTTCACCGGTCGGAGCGCTGTATTCGCCCGCCGCCGCGCGTTCAGCCTCGCCAACCTCATCGAGGATACGGCGGCAGGCCGCAAGATAAGCCTCGCCGGCATGGGTCGGCGTCAGCCGGCGCGTCGAACGGTTCAGCAGCCTTGTTTTGAGATGACGTTCCAGATCGGAAACCTTGCGGCTGACGGTCGCCAGCGGAATGCCGAAACGGCGGGCCGCGGCGGAAAGGCTGCCGGCCTCCACTGCGGCGACAAAGAGCGACATGGCTTCGAGACGATCCATCACTTCTTCCGGAAAATGGAAGGACTGATTGCAAATATGTCATCTGCATTTCAGGAATGGAAGGCTTTATATGTCGGGTGTGGCCTTGTCTGCAGCATGGCCAGTCAAAGGAGTTCCTATGTCTGAAAGCCGCCCCCCGCTTCCGCCCTTCACCGCCGAGACAGCAGCACAGAAGGCGCGCATGGCCGAGGATGCCTGGAATTCGCGTGATCCGGCGCGGGTCGCACTCGCCTATACGATGGACAGCCGCTGGCGCAACCGCGCCGAATTCCTGCAAGGCCGCGATGCCATCCAGGCTTTCCTGACGCGCAAATGGAGCCGTGAGCTCGACTACCGGCTGATCAAGGAAGTCTGGGCCTTCCACGGCAACCGCATCGCCGTGCGCTTCGCCTATGAATGGCGCGACGACTCGGGCTCCTGGTTCCGCAGCTACGGCAATGAGAACTGGGAGTTCGACGAGCACGGGCTGATGCGCCTGCGCATCGCCAGCATCAACGACCTGCCGATCGGCGAGGCCGACCGCAAATATCACTGGCCGCTCGGGCGCCGCCCGGATGACCACCCAACATTGTCGGAGCTCGGGCTCTAAAACCCGCTCTGGCCCAGGAGGTTTCGATGAACGCGCATGCTTTCACCAGCGACGTCGCCTTCACGCCGACCGTCAAGGCGATCCAGGCGCGTAAGGGTTCGCGGCAGTCTTACGCCCGCGTCGAGGAGCGTGGTGGCTGGCAAGCTGTCATCACGCCGGACCTTGCCGCGTTCATCGAGATGCAGATCAGCGTCTTCCTGTCGACGACCAATGGGGACGGCCAGCCCTATATCCAGCATCGCGGCGGGCCGGCCGGCTTTCTCAAGGTGCTCGACGAAAAGACGATCGGCTTTGCGGATTTTTCCGGCAACAGGCAGTTCATCACGCAAGGCAATCTGGCCGACAATCCACGCGCCTTCCTGTTTTTGATCGACTACATGCTGCGCCAGCGCATCAAGATCTGGGGCACGGCGCGCGTCGTCGAAGGCGATGCCGAGCTGATGGCGAAGCTGATGCCGCAAGATTACAAGGCGCGGCCCGAACAGGTCATCCTGTTCACCGTCTCAGCCTGGGATTCCAACTGCCCCCAACACATCCCGCAGCGCTTCGAAGCGGCTGATGTCGAGGCAGCGCTTGGTGAGCGGGATAAGCGCATTCAGCACCTTGAACAGGAGATTGTGCGTCTCAAGGGAATTTCAGGCGCTGCCGCGAAGGAGTGATACCCGGATCAGCCGCCGGCCGCGGTCTCGGCCAGCGCTATGCCGTCCGGGGTTGGTTTCACCGGCACGATGCCGCGCGCCAGCGCCAGCAGGTATTTGGTGTATTCGGTGAACAGCACACGCAACGCCCGCGGCTTGGTCAGCCAACCACCATTGTCGAGATTGGAATTGACCACTGGATAGGGCTCCAGCTTGGCGCCATGCAGCAGCCGGCCCATTTCCAGCAGGCTGCGTGGCATGTGGTAGTTGTTGGTGACGAGGATCACCGTGCCATAGGCATGGCTTTCGATCCATTTGGCGCTTTCCTCGGCATTGCCGATCGTGTCGAGCGCAGCGCGGTCGATGTCGACGCAGCAGGAAAACAGCTTCTTGTCGCCGCCGGTCGCGGCCTGGAGCTGGCGACGGCTGGCGGAAGGATGCACGCCACTGATCAACAGCCGCTCGCCCTTGCCTGACGCCAGCAGATCCATCGCGGCGTCGAGGCGGGACTGGCCGCCGGTCAGCACGATGATGGCATCGGCCTTGGCCGGATTGGCGGGGGTGGTCAGATGGGCGACCTTACTGGCGAACCAGCCGAAGCCGCCGGCAAACAAGGTTGCGAGAACGAGGAGGGAGAGCGCGGATATCCGCAGAGCGGTCTTTAAACGGCTAATCCCGCCGTGGTCGCGCAAACGAGCAACCACCACTGGCATCTGCCCAGCCGTCCCGGTCGAATCCCGCACGTCCATAGCCATATGGTTAATCCTGAAATGCGGCCTTTGGTAGATAAAAGACGCACTTTGCGTTACGCCGCTTCTCCATTCGTGATCACCCTGCTTCCGCCGCCGCCAAAGCATGCTCCCTTTCATGCGTCTGGTTGGCGAACGTCGATGTCGCTGAGATAGGCGACGACTGTGGCATGAGAGGTTGCCGCCGTCAGCGCGCCGATCACCAGCACCATCAGGACGACGCCGAGATAGCCCATCGAGCCGATGGCGAAATTGCCGAACAAGGCGGTAGCCTGATCGGCCTGAGGCGTCGCCATATTGCGCGACGACCACCAGGAAAAGACGATGAAGACCAGCACCGCTGCTGCGCCGCCGGCGGCCGCGCCCTTCATGCCGGTGACCAGGAAATGCCGGCGGAATTCGCGTGCGATGAAGGCCGCCTCAGCGCCGACGAAATGCAGCACCTCGATGATGTGGCCATTGCCCGCCATGGCGCCGCGGGTCGCGAACACCACGGTCAGCACGGTCGCCGACAGCATCAGCGCCAGCACGGCAATGCCGATGGTCACCGTGGTGCGGGCCATGGCCACCAGCCGGTCGACCCAGGTGCGATGGTCGTCGAGCGATGCGCTCGGCAGTTTTGGCGTGATCGCGGCGCGCATGGCGGCGAAGTCGGGCGGGCTGTTCTCGTCGATGGTGACGATGATCAGGCGCGGCACGGGCAGTTCATCGATGTTGAGACCGGAGCCCAGCCACGGCTCCAAAAGCCTGGCTGTCGCCTCGCGGTCGATGATCCTTGTCGACTTCACGCCGGGGAACTCGCCGGCGATCTGCGAGGCCTGGGCAAGCGCTGCCTCCATGTCGAGGCCGTCGGCCGGCTTCACCTGGATCGTCGCCTCGCGCGAGATCTGGTTCTCCCAGACCGAGGCGGTGTCGCGCACCAGCGTCACCGCGCCGAAGGTCAGGCAGGACAGGAAGGTCATGATGGCGATGACCAGGACCAGGGCGCGGCCGGCGATGTTCTGCGCCGGCACGATCGGCGCCATCCGGCGCTGGGCGCGCGGCTTTGCCTCGGCCACCTCGGCTTCCTGCTCATGCTCTTCGAGATGTTCGGCGGACAGGTCAGTCATAGATGTCCAGCCTTCCACCGGCCAGGATCATGCGGCGCGCGTCGACCTGTTCCATCAGGCCAAGATCGTGGGTGGCGATCACCACGGCGGTACCGAGACGATTGAGCTCGATGAACAGCCTCAGCAGGCGCCGCGCCAGCGGCGGATCGACATTGCCGGTCGGCTCGTCGGCCAGCAGGATCTCCGGCTGCTCGATCAAGGCGCGGGCGATGGCGGCGCGCTGCTTCTCGCCGCCCGACAGGACCGGCGGCAGCACATGCATGCGCTCGCCAAGACCCACCCATTTCAAC
>NZ_JBFUGJ010000210.1:0-10537 GCF_056402975.1 Mesorhizobium sp. P3_A9
GTTCGCCGCCGCCATCCCCGATGCCATTGCCGCCGCCTATATTGCCGGGCAGGGCGTCGCCAAAAGCGAATCGAACACCGCCGCCGCGGACTTTCTGGCGCCAGAGATCGCCGACCTGTCGAAGCAGGTCCGGGATGCGGAGGCCAAGGTCGCGGCCTACCGCGGCCAGTCCGACCTGCTGATGGGCGGCAACAATGCGGTTCTTGCCACGCAGCAGCTGGCTGAGCTCTCGACCGAATTGTCACGGGTGCGGGCCAACCGCGCCGCGGCCGAAGGCACCGCCGACAGCGTGCGCAAGGCGCTGCAGAATGGCGGCTCGCTCGACTCACTGCCGGAAGTGCTGTCGTCCGACCTGATCCAGCGTTTGCGGGAGCGGCAGGCCGAGCTGCGCGCCAACATCGCAGATCTGTCGACGACGATGCTCGACAATCATCCGCGCGTTCGCGCCGCGAAATCACAACTGGCCGATCTCGATGCACAAATTCGCAACGAGGCCCAGAAGATCATGAAGGGCTTGCTGATGCAGGCCGATGCCGCCAAGGCGCGTGAAAGCCAGCTCATCTCCGACGTCAATCAACTGAAGGCAGCATCGGCGCAGGCCGGCAACGAGCAGGTCGGTCTCGACGCGCTGCAGCGCGATGCCGCCGCCAAGCGCCAGCAACTCGAACTCTATCTGACCAACTACCGCGAGGCAGCTTCGCGTCAGGACCGCAACTATGTGCCGGTCGACGCCCGGGTCTCCTCGCCGGCTTCGGTGCCCGCCGAACCGTATTTTCCCAAGGTTGGGCCGATCGTTGGCGCAGCTGCGGCGGCTTCGCTTCTGCTGGCCGCAATATACACGCTGCTCAAGGAACTGTTCTCGGGCCGCGCCATGCGCCCGGCCACCGGCGCCCGTTTTGCGCCCATCGATGAAGTGGCGATGCCGGCAACTGCCCGGCAGGAGCCAACTGCCCACCAGGAGCCGGCCGCTCCTCTGGAGCCATATGCACGCCTGGAGCCGGCTGTCGCCAGCGAATTCGTCAATCGTGCCGCCGAAACGCCTTGGCCAGAAGCGGTCACTGAACCGGTCATGGAAGCGGAGATGCTGGCGCAGCCGCAGCCGCAGCCTGTTGCCGCAGCCGAACCCGTGGCCAAGGCTGAGCCTGTCCCAGCGGCAGAATCGGTCGCCGAGCCGGAGCCTGTCGTGGAGGTCCAGCGGCCACGCTCGGTGCTCGGCGAGATCGACATCGAGAAGGCCGCAGAAAAGCTGATCGCCAGCGGGGCCGCGCGCGCCATATTCGTTTCGCCCGAAGGCGACGAGGCGGCCGCATCGGCGATCCTGGTGGCGCGCGAGGTGTCCGACGCCGGCCTGCGCGTCCTGCTGCTCGACCTGACCGCCTCGGGCGCCGCCTCGCGGCCGATGCTGGACAGTGGGCTTTTCCCCGGCATCACCGATCTGCTCGCCTCGCAGGCTCAGTTCAGCGACGTGATCCATGCCGATCTCTATTCCGACTGCCACGTCATTCCCGTCGGCACCGCCGATCCGGTCCGCGCCATGCGCGCCGCCGACCGGCTGCCGATCATCATGCAATCGCTGACCACCGCCTATGACCTGGTGGTGGTCGAATGCGGGCCGGCCGACGCGCAAGGTATCAGCCGCCTGGGCGGCAATGCCACCGAGGTGTTCCTGTCCATGCTCGAACCGGACGACGAGGTGACCCAGGCAGCGGTCAAGCTGATCGAGAGCGGCTACCCCGATCTGACGCTGGTGACGCCGCTTGGCCACGAGCCACCGGGCACGCCGGGCCGGCGCTCCGCCGCCTGAAAGAGTCGCTGTTCAACGGCGCTCGGCCTAACCCAGCTCCAGCGTCGTGACGCCGAATACCCTGTTGGCATCGAGCTTTGGTGGCGTACCTTTGTACATGCGGGTGGTGCTGAAGGTCGGTGAGAAGCCCGTCGCCTCGAGCGCTGCGATGAAATCCACCTGGGTCGCCGGAACGTCGATATTCAAGTCGCCTCCGTCGCACGCGCCCGCCAGCTCCCCGAGCAAGTCGAGTGCTGTCTGCGTGTCGTCGGCGAAGAGCGGGCCGACCTTGAAGCCGCTGCGGCAGGATCGCCCCACCGCATAACCCGCCATTCCCCGCGATGTGATCGCTGACAGGGAATGGTGAGGCGCCTGCAGCCATTGCTGCAGGAAAGAGTGCCGGGGTGCGGGAAAGCAAAGCGCGTCATACCAGGTGATGTCGGGCCCTGGCTGAGCGGTCACCATGCGAGCCCGCTCGGTACTGACGGGCAGAGCGGCAGGGCGTCCGCTGTAACGGACGGTCTCGTAGACCGGCCTGAACCCCTTGCTCCGGTAGTTGGCCTGCTGCTCTTCGACGCCATCGAGGCCGATTGTGCGACCGCCCAGCCTGTTCATGCCGGCGGTCCACACCGCCTTGCCATAGCCCTTGCCGCGCATGTCCGGACGGCAGATGTAGAGGCCGATGAAACCAAAATCGCGCCCATAGGCCACCGCCGAGATTGCGGCGACCATGTCGTTGCCGACAAACGCGCCGATGAAACCCTCCGGATCCGCCGCTTGGAACCTCGCTGCATCGTCAAGACCTGGGTTCCAGCCCTCGGCTGCCGCCCAGTCGATGAGGTCGGCCAATTCCGCCAGCGACAGCGTGCGGATGATCGGTTGCATGGTGTTTCACTCCGCCGCGACAGCTCCGGGCGAGAATGATT
This sequence comes from Mesorhizobium sp. P3_A9, assembly GCF_056402975.1. Classification (NCBI taxonomy): domain Bacteria; kingdom Pseudomonadati; phylum Pseudomonadota; class Alphaproteobacteria; order Hyphomicrobiales; family Phyllobacteriaceae; genus Mesorhizobium; species Mesorhizobium sp. P3_A9. The sequence continues at coordinate 2,710 of NZ_JBFUGJ010000210.1, forward strand.
TCAGCATACCAAGATACGGCTTGGCCAGCGGGCTGGCATAGGCACCGCGCTTCGATGTCGACAGGCCGAGCGCAATCAGCGCTTCGGCCTGCTTGATCGCGGCGCCGACACCGTCGATGACAGGCAGTCCGAAATCCGCCTGCAACTGGTGAGCAAGGTCGGCCATGCCGGCGCAGCCAAGCACGATGGCCTCGGCACGATCCTCCTCCACGGCCCGGGCGATCTCGTCGCGCAGTTTGCCGATCGCCCCTGATGCCGGATCCTCGAGTGCCAGCACCGGAATGTCGGCGGCCCGCACACGCGCCCGTCCCGACATGCCGTAGCGTTGCACCAACCCCTCCACCGGCACGCGTGAGCGTTCGGTGGTGGTGACGACGGTGAAGCGCTGGGCGATGAAGGAGGCTATGCTGAGAGCTGCCTCGCAGATGCCGATGACCGGGATGTTTGCCATGGCCCGCGCGGCGTCGAGGCCCGTGTCGTCGAAACAGGCGATGATGGCAGCTTGAGCACCTCTGCGTTCGCCGGCCGCGATCTCCATCAAAAGGCCAGGCACGGCCAGCGCCTCGTCATAATAGCCCTCGATCGAGGCTGGTCCCGTGGACGAGGTGACGGCGACGATTTCGGTCTGGACGCCGGCGACGCCGCGCGCGGCCGCCGCAATCGTCTCGGTCATGCTCGCCGTCGTGTTGGGGTTCACCAGCAGGATCTGCACGATCACACTCTCGCCCGGCGGCGGCCGACATAGAGGATGGCGCCCAGCGTTATCAGGATCACCAGGAAGGAGAATACGGTGGTCACCGTGCCCAGCGCGTAGAGCACCGGCGTCGTGACATTGGTGGTCATGCCGTAAATTTCCAGCGGCAGCGTGTTGAACGTGCCTGAGGTCATCAGTGTGCGGGCGAACTCGTCATAGGACAGCGTGAAGCCGAACAGGCCGACGCCGATCAGGCTCGGCGCGATCATCGGCAGCACGACATGAGCGAAGGTCTGCCAGGAGGTGGCGCCAAGGTCGCGCGCGGCTTCTTCATAGGCCGGCGAGAAGCGGTTGAAGACGGCGAACATGATGAGCACACCGAACGGCAAGGTCCAGGTCAGATGCGCGCCGAAGGCCGAYGTATACCAGGCCGGGCGCAAGCCCACCTGCTGGAAGACGACGCCGATGCCCAACGAAATGATGATGGAGGGCACGACGAGACTGGCGACCGCCAGATAGAACAGCGCGGTGGCGCCGCGAAATTTTTGCCGGAAGGCGAGGCCGGCGAGCAGCGACACGACGACGGTGACGACCATCACCATCAGGCCCAGCACCAGCGAACGCTTGAAGCTGCCGCCGAAATCGCCGACCGCCTGGCGCTCGAACAGATTGGCGAACCAGTGCAGCGACACGCCGTTTAGCGGGAAGGTGAGGCCGCCGGTCTCGCCCTGGAAGGAGAGGATCAGGATCGCCGACAGCGGGCCATAGAGGAACAGCACGAACAGCGCGAAGAAGGCGGCGAGCACGTAGAATTCGAGGGTGCGTTTTTCGTGGCTCACGTCAAAGCTCCCGGCGGATATCGACGATGCGCAGGATGCCGGCGACCATCAGCAGCACCAGCACCAAAAGGACCACGGCGTTGGCGGCGGCGGCCGGATATTGCAGCAGCGACATCTGGTTCTTCATCATCAGCGCCACCGACGCGCTCTGGCCGCCCGACATCACCTGTACGGTGGAGAAATCGGCCATCACCAGCGTGACGACGAAGATGGTGCCGATCGCCATGCCGGGCTTGGCCAGCGGGATGATGACGTTCCACAGCACCTGCCAGCCAGAGGCGCCGGCGTCGCGCGCGGCCTCGACCAGCGAGCGGTCGATGCGCATCAGCGTGTTGAAGATCGGCGTCACCATGAACAGCGTGTAGAGATGCACCATGGCCAGCACGACGGCGAATTCGGAATAGAGCAGCCATTCGATGGGTTTTGGCACCAGACCCATGTGCACCAGTGTCGAGTTGATCAGCCCGTTGCGACCGAGCACCGGGATCCACGAGATCATGCGGATGATGTTGGAGGTCAGGAACGGCACGGTGCAGACCAGGAACAGCACCATCTGCATCGCCGTGGTGCGGATGTGGAAGGCGAGGAAATAGGCGACCCAGAAGCCGATGAACAAGGTCAGCGCCCAGACGATGGCGGCGAATTTGATGGTGTTGAGATAGGTCTTCCAGGTGACCCATGAGCCGAGAACATCGGAATAGTTGGTGGTCAGGAAATCCGGATACATGGCGGCGAAGTCGTAATCCCAGAAGGACACGACGACGATCATGATGATGGGCAAAAGCAGGAACGCGCCGAGGATCAGCGCCAGCGGAGCCGACTGCAGATAGGGCGTGACGGCGCCGATGGAGAAGCGTCGTCGTCGGGCGGGCTTCGCAGCGATTGCGGGGCGTTCGAGCGCGACTGTCATCTAGGCTCTCGGTGCAGGTTTGCGGAGCGGCCTTTCCTTCTCCCCCTGTGGGAGAAGGTGGCCTCACGAAGTGAGGTCGGATGAGGGGTGTTGCAGCTTGGCAATGACGGTACTCCGTCACGCACCCCTCATCCGTCTTGGCGCTGCGCGCCAATCCACCTTCTCCCACAAGGGGAGAAGGGGAAGAGAAGGCGCGGCGGCGCTTGTTCCCTTACGCCGCGATGAACTCGTTCCAGCGCTTCACCATGTAGCGGTCCTCGTCCATCACCGAGTTCCAGCAGGCGACCTTGCCCATGCGCTCTTCGAACGAGCCGCCATCGCGCACGGCGCCGGCCTTTTCCATGACGGTGCCGTCCGGGGCCTTGATCTCGCCCTTGGCCGGCTTGCCCTCGATCCAGTAGCCCCACTCGTCCTCGGTCATGAACTTCTTGGCCGAGACCATGTTGGCCGAGTAGTAGCCCTGGCGGTTGAGGTAGCCGCCGACCCAGCCCGACGTGTACCAGTTGATGTATTCATAGGCCGCGTCGAGTTCGGCGCCCTTGAGGTGGGCGGCGAGGCCAAGGCCGCCGCCCCAGGAGCGGTAGCCTTCCTTGAGCGGCTGGAAGCGGCAGGCAATGCCCTTGGAACGCACGGCCGCCACTGCCGGCGACCACATGGACTGGATGACGACCTCGCCTGACGCCATCAGATTGACGCTCTCGTCGAAGGACTTCCAGAAGGCGCGGAACTGGCCGGCCTGCTTGGCCTTGATCAGGAAGTCGATCGTCTTGTCGATCTCGTCCTTGGTCATGTTGCCCTTGTCGGCATATTTGATGTTGCCGGTGGCTTCCATGATCATGGCGGCGTCCATGATGCCGATGGACGGGATGTTGAGGATGGCGGTCTTGCCCTTGAAGGCCGGGTCCATGATGTCGGCCCAGGTGGTGATGTCGCGGCCGACGAGGTCGGGGCGGATGCCCAGAGTATCGGCGTTGTAAATGGTCGGCACCATGGTGAACCAGTTGGTCGGCGCCTTGGCGAAGGTCTTTGAGTCCTGCGCCTCGACGAAGCCGACGGTATGCGGCGCTGTGCCCTGGGCAATCACGCTGTCGGGAGTGAGTTTGCCGGTTTTGAACAGCGGCACCAGCTCGTCGTARTATTTCAGCTTGCTGACATCCATCGGCTGCAGCACGCCGSTGGGGAACACCTTCTTGCAGATCCAGTATTCGATRTCGGCRATGTCGTAGCTGTCGGGCTGGGTSACGGCGCGCTGGGCGGCGGCGTCGGAATCGGTCGCCGTCATCTCCAGCGTGATGCCGAGGTCGGCCTTGCACTTGTCGGCGATGGCGTTGAGGTTGGACACACCGGTGCCGAACTGGCGCAACGTAATGTTGGACTGCGCCCAGATGGTCGGGAAGCCTGTAATCACGCCCGAGCCGGCGGCGAGGCCGACGGCGGCCGCACCCGTCTTGAGCAGCGAGCGGCGCGAAATGCCAGTCTTGGTTTGTATGGTGTCTGTCATGTCTATTCCCCTGTCTTGTTTTGCTTGGTTGGAGTCATGGATTGAGGCGGCCGAGGACGATCGCGTCTTGCGGATCCCAGGCGAGCGGTACGGCGTCGCCGATGGCGACGGGTTTGGCGAAGAAGTCGGAATCGTCGACGATGACGGTGAAATCGTCGATGCCGGCGCCGGTTACCGASAGCTTCACCGTGGCGCCGCGATATTCGATGTTGGAGACGATGCCGGTGAAGCCGAGGCCAGGCGAGGGCGCGTCGCCGATGCGCACATGGTCGGTGCGGATGGCAATGTCGATCGGCGCGCCCGCGTCCTGGCCTTGCCCACAGGCGGCGAGCGAGCCACCGCCATTGACGTCGAAGACGACCATGCCGTCGCGCGCGCCGGTGACCCGGCCGGAGATGACATTGTGATCGCCCATGAAGCGGGCGACAAAGGCCGTGGCCGGCCGCTCGAAGACGTCGCGCGGCGGTGCCGCCTGTTCGATGCGGCCGTCATTCATCACCACGATCAGGTCGGCGAGCGCCATCGCCTCCTCCTGGCTGTGGGTGACATGGACGAAGGTGATGCCGAGCGAGGTCTGCAATTTTTTCAGCTCGGCGCGCATGCGGATCTTCAGGAATGGGTCGAGCGCCGACAGCGGCTCGTCGAGCAGCAGCGCTTCCGGCTCGGTGATCAGGGCGCGGGCCAGTGCCACGCGCTGCTGCTGGCCGCMGGAAAGCTGCGCCGGCCGGCGCGTCGCATAGGCCTCCATCTGCATCAGCTTCAGCATGTCGAGCGCCTTGGCGCGGCGCTTTTCCTTGTCGACGCCCTTCATCTTCAGGCTGAAGGCGACGTTGTCGATAAGGTCGAGATGCGGRAACAGCGCATAGGACTGGAACATCATSGCSGTGCCRCGCTTGGCYGGCGGCAGRTCGGTGACGACGGTGTTGCCGAGCCGGACATCACCAGACGAAATGCTTTCGTGGCCGGCAATCATCCGTAGCGTCGAAGTCTTGYCGCAGCCGGAGGGACCAAGCAGGCAGCAATAAGTGCCCGCCGGTATCTTCAGGCTGATGTCCTCGACGGCGGTCGTGGTTCCATAGACTTTCGAAACGGACACGATGTCGATCTCGGCGGCTTTGGACATTCAGGCTCCCCGTTTGGTCGCATTAACCAAAGCATCATGCGTGCCAATCTCGGGATGAACGGACAAGTCTTTGAATTGTCTGGAAAATCAGGATTTACGGCTGTTGCCTATCCGGGAGGCCGTCTTGTGCATTGCACAAATTATGGGCGATTGTGCGCGATCTGCACAAGAATCGTATGCAATTTTTTTTGCCTTCGTGTTCACTTTGCCTCTCGTGCGGGAAGGACGAGTCGCGTTAGAAGAGGGCGGGAACACCATCGCCATGAATATTGCCGATCAGATCTATTCCGCCACCGACAGCGCCAATCAGGATCGCGCTCAGGCGATCCGCGACAATCTGCGCGACGCCATCGTCGACCGCCGGCTGGCGCCGGGCACCAAGCTTTCGGAAGGCGAGGTCGGCACGCTGTTCGACGTGTCGCGCACCGTGGCGCGCGCTGCCTTGCAGATGCTGTCCTTCGAAGGGCTGGTGCGCACCGAGCGCAACCGCGGCGCCTTCGTCGCCAACCCTTCGCCCGAGGAGGCGCGCCAGGTCTTCGCCTCGCGCCGGTTGATCGAACCGGGCATTGCCATTGCCGCCTGCGGACGCGTCACATCAGCCGACATCGTCGCCTTCAAGGCGCAACTCGACGAGGAAGGCCGCTTCATCGCCGAGCGCGGCCCGACCGCGCGGCGTTCCGAGATCAAGGCGTCAGGCGATTTCCATCTGCTGCTGGCCTCCGTCGCCGGCAACGCCATTCTGCAACGCTTCATGGAGGAGCTGGTCGCGCGCTCCTCGCTTGTTATTGCGCTTTACGGACGGTCCGGCGTGTCAGCCTGCGGGCACAGCGAGCACACGGAAATTGTCGGTGCACTGGAGAGCAGCGATTGCGAGCGGGCAAGCCGCTTGATGCTGCACCACATCGATCACATCGAGGCCGATCTCGACCTTCGCGTCAGGGCCGGCCCAGCGCTCCGCGAGGCTCTCAAGTTCTGACCGCTAGTTTTCGTCGTCCGTGTGAGCGGGCGCTGGCTGCCCCGCTGCCTTGCGGCGCAGCATCTTGGTCAGCTTCCAGATTGTCGGGCTGTTCTTGACGAAGGCCTTCAGCCGCGCGCCCTGGCGCAGCGTCTGCGCCAGCGCGCGGCCCTTCAGCGTCAGCGGCACCAGCACCTCGAAATGCCGGGTTTCGATATCGCACCATTGCCGCTTGTAGGGCTCGTCACCGACGGAGAAATCATAGACGGCAAAACCCTTCTCGCAGGCTTCCTGGATGTTGTCGAAGAACAGGAAATCGCCGGGACTGCTGTGCGCGAGATCGTCCTCGGCGATCGCGCCGAACTCACAGATCAGGCGCTTGCCGGAACGGCTCGATCCGGTGACGGCGCGCAGCTTGCCGGCAACCTCCAAGCCATGCAGCACGAAAGAGGGCGTGTCCTCGGCCAGGGCTTGCGTGAACAGCCCTCGGAAGAAGTCGCGGGTCTGATCGTCGCCGAAGACGTTGGCGATGCCCATCTTGCGGAAGCGCTGCTCCTTCATTTCGAAGAAGGCGTCGAGCAACCTGTCCACCTCGTCTGAGGTGTGTGCCTCGATGCGCCGGTGGCTGCCGACGACCTCGAACTTGCGCGTCTGCGAACGATGTTTCTTGCGTTTGCGCTTGCCGCTGGCGCGCAGCAGCAAGGCATCGAAGCCACCGGCAAGATCGACGGCCAGCGAAAGATTGGGGCTGGCGAAATGGTCGAGCGATGCGAGCGGATTGGCGATGCCGTCGAGATCGGGCAGCAACCGTTCCAGCGCGATGAGATCGATGTTGGGGCGGGCCTTGGCGATGGCGGCAAACATCGAGCGGATGGCCGTGATGTCAGCCCTGGCCAACCATTGCCGGTCGGCCGCTGCGAAATTACCATTGGCATGGCGGCCGCCCATGAAACGGGCAACCCGGAACGGCCCCTGGCTTACGACCTCCAGCGCCAGCGCGAAGACCGGCTTGCCTTCAAGAGAGAGCGTTGCGACGAGGAGATCGGGCTTGAGCTCAGCGGCCCAGTTCAGGATCCATGTCGCGCCCTGAGCCGGCGCATAGAGCGCCGAGCTGCAAAACCCCGCATAGGCCGCGAGCCCTTCGGCTGCGGCAACGGAAACCGATAGCACCTCGGCATCCTTCGGCAGGGCGCGTGGCGAAGCTTCGGTCGCCGCAAGCCGATTGCCGTCAAATGACGCCATTGCGTCAACCATACCTCAATCCTTAAGGCGTATTGATCCCGATTTGGGGGAGCGCTCAGGCGTGTTCCGTGCTTGGATCAGCCTAGGCGCAAAAGGTGAATGAATGATCGACGGTGGGGAGGCAATCCGGAAGCTGGCGCTCAATTTCGCGCGCTATACCGGCCTCGCACCGCTGGCCAGACCGTTTGTCGGCGGCATCGGCGCCATCCTGATGCTGCACCGCGTGACGGCGACACCGGAGAAGCCAAACAGCGTCAACCGTCACCTCAACATCGCGCCCAGTTTCCTCGACGCGGTGATCGCCGGCATGAAGGCGGACGGCTATGCCTTCGTCTCGATGGACGAGGCCGTGGAGCGTATCAAGGCAGGCGGCAAGGGCGGCCGGTTCGCCACCATCACCGCCGACGATGCCTATCGTGACAACATGACCGAGGCCCTGCCGGTGCTGGAAAAGCACGGGGCGCCGATCACCATCTATGTCGCGCCCGGCCTGATCGACGGCACCGCCGATCTGTGGTGGGACGTGGCTGAGGACATCGTCAATGCGTGCGACCGCCTCACGCT
>NZ_JBFUGJ010000211.1:0-10528 GCF_056402975.1 Mesorhizobium sp. P3_A9
ACGGTGAACTGCTCTAGAACGGCTGTGCAGCAGCGTGACCAGACGAGCCCTTAAGCCGTTGGCGTCGGCATCGGGATGGCGATCGCCGGTTAGCCAGCCCCGATCAGGTAAACCAAAGCGCTGACTACCGCTGCGATTGATGCCCCAGCTATCAGCATGAGGCGGCGCTGCCGTTTGCGCCGATTGACGGGCTTCTTTGTGTCCGCCGGAGCATAGGCGCTGTAAATGCGCCTTCCGTCCTCTTCGAACCGATCGCTGTTCGGGTAAGCCTTCTTCGGCTTAGGGCGCGGTCGAAGTATTTTCATCGCCCTGCCTTAATGTTGAGCCTTCATTCGCGGCAGTTTAGCGACCTCTCACATATGGACTCAAGCGCTGATTGGAAGCATTCGTCCGTCGCTTGGCACAGCAGATGCGCAGTGGTTCCTCCCACGGACGTGAAACCCTTGCCAGGGCGCGCTATCAAGTCGCTGTCGCGCACGCCCGCACCTCGCTGAAATAGCGGGTTATATCGATAGCCATAGACCATGGTCGCCTTTTGGCCTCCTGTCGCCTCGGCTTGCCTCTATGGTTAAGTCGCTAATATGTGTCGCAAAATCATACCCTTACCGTTCTAACCCAGCAACGCGGCAAGTCTTCGCGGTTAACTTTCCGTTAAATCCCTTTGACATAACCATATAAGCAAAGGCTAATAATCATCGACCGGGTGGCTTTGGGGGCATCAATTGCCGGCAACTCCGGGGGTTCGAAGTCAACAAAAGGGGTAATTACATGCGTAATATGATGAAGCAGTTCCGCGATGACGAAAACGGCGCCGCTATGGTCGAATACTCAATCCTGATCGGCATCATTGCCGCAGCATCGATCGTTGCGGTTATCGCCATCGGCGGATGGGTCGGCAGCCAGTTTACTGGCCTTTGCGCGAAGCTGAACACCAAGGGTCTTTCCGCAACAGGTACTGCCGGCGGCACTTGCTAGTCTTCGATAACGCGCCTCTCAAAGCAAGGCGCCTTGCGATAGCGGATGGTCTCATTCTTAGAGGTTAGCGACCATCATCTGTTATCGGTCTAGAAGGGGCTGGTGTTTGTCGCGCCGGCCCCTTTCGTTACGCCCTCGGGAGCGGCAGGGCCGGCACCGTGACACCGGCATCGCTACCGCACCGGAACTGACCCTTGGTGATGCGGACATCCGTTGAGGTCCCATCCGCTCATTCCAGCGGTCAGGAGACTGCCGATTGCCAATGTATGCGGCCATAACCGGTCTGGCAGTCATGCTGGCCGTACACGTTGAAGATAAACCCGTTCCGCCAAACGGCGAAGGAACGCCCGATCAGACGCCGGGCCCGGAGATCCAAAAGGTCAAGTAAATGGCTTCGGCCAGTTTCTGAGATTCCGTGAGAGCCGAGAAACCCGCACTGGCCTTGGATCAATCCGGAACCATCGGTGCCGGCTCTTCGCACCGGTACACCATGCACTGGCCGTCACTGGCCGGAACATGGTCAACCATCGGCACGTAAGGACGATCGCACTCATTGCCGAACTGGCGGACATAGCGATCATAGGTGTTCGGTCCGGTGCTCAGCACAGCGGCATGTTGGCGCTGAATCAGGGCCTCGGTCTGCGCACACGTCATTTTGCGCGTGTCAGGCCGAGCGTTGGCGAAACTTGTAGCGGCAATCACCATCGCTGCCGTGCAAAGCATAGTCCTGCATGTGGGCATCATGGCGTCCTCGCAAAATCCGGTACCATCCAAATTCGCATCTTGCGACGCAGTTCCGCAACCGTGGTGCTGTCACGATGCAGCGAGCGAGCCGCCATCGCCTCGATTTCGGCACGGCCTGAACTTCCACCGCAGCGACGAGCCGATCAGCTTCATTCCGGACCACATTTGGTCATGGACGAGACTGCGGAGGAACCATCAGCGCCTGCTTGCGCAACCACTCCCATGCCCCCCGCACATCGACATCCCGCAACCGATCCTGCGTGGAAATCGCATACCATCCGCGCCCCGCATCAAGGACATGCTCGTATGGCTGCACGAGGCTCCCYGAWGYGATCGCCTCTGCCGCCAAAGTCAGGCTGCCCARMGCCACSCCCTGGCCWTGYTCGGCRGCCGCRAGCGCCAGRTCGCTGTCGCTGAAATTGGTTCCGTGCCAGGTGCCGTTCGSYTCSAYRCCGACRCTGCGCAACCAGTCCGCCCAGCCAGTCGGGCGCTCGTCATGGATGAGCGAAGCGCCAAGCAGGTCGGCGGGTGTGCGCAGCGTCCTGGCCAGATCCTTCGCCGCAACGGGTGACAGAAAATCCCTGGCGATCAGCAAGCTTTCGCAGCCTTCAGGAGGCGCATCCGCGTAGACGATGGCCAGATCGAGCTCCATGGTCTCGAAATCGACAGGCGTGCCGCTGGTGTCGAGCCATGGTTCACAGGCCGGAACCGCCGCCCGCAAAGCCGGCAGGCGATGCAGCAGCCAGCGCCGGCTGAAATCGCGCGGCGCGTAGATCACGACGCTGCCGGGTTTTCTATAGGGTTCCAGCCGCCGGTAGCCCTCCTCCATCATTTCGAGGCAGCGGCGCACGGTGCGCTGATAATCGCGYCCGGCATCCGTCAGCCGCACCTCGCGGCCGAAGCGCATGAACAGAGGCTGGCCGATATGGCCTTCGAGCARGCGCATCTGGTGGCTGATCGCCGACTGGGAGAGGCCGAGCTCTTCAGCGGCGCGGCTGAAGCTTTCCAGGCGCGAGGCSGCCTCGAACCCYTTCAGGAACTGCGTCGGCGGAATATGCCGGAACTTCACCATTCATGAATTCCATTCACTGAAGTCAGGAAACCTTCTCAGTTGTACGGCGGCTGGCGTCGATTAACAATGAGTTCGATACATGAATGGAGAGTTTGATGAACGCCATCGAATGGCCGGCGCAGCATTTGAAGWTYCGCCGTCCGGCGGAGTTCGAGCCSCATGCCAGGACATGGATGGCCTGGCCGCATAGGCGCGACATGTACGGCGCCACCTTGCCCGCCATGCAAGAGGCCTACGTCGATGTCGCCCACGCCATCGCTGAGTTCGAGCCTGTCACCATGGTGGCGCATCCTGATCATGCCAGCGGCGCTCGTGCCCAGCTTGGAACGCGGATCGAGCTGGTCGAAATTCCGATCGACGATTGCTGGATCCGCGATTCCGGCCCGACCTTCCTGAAACTGGCCGATGGGAGCCTGGCCGGCGTGTCCTGGCGCTTCAATGCCTGGGGCCGCAAGCATGAACCCTATGATCAGGACAACGCGCTGGCCGAGCGGTTGCTGGCTCGCGAGGACGCATCCATCCTGCGCTCCTTCCTGCATTGCGAAGGCGGCTCGCTGACGACCGATGGCCAAGGCACGCTGATCGCGACCGAAACCAGCCTGCTCCATTCCAACCGCAACCCCGGCATCTCCAAAGCCTGGGTGGAGAAGGAGCTCATACGCATGCTCGGCCYGAAAAAGGTTGTATGGCTGCCCGGCGATCCGCTGGATCTGGAGACCGACGGCCACGTCGACGGCATGTGCTGCTTCGTCAGGCCCGGCGTGGTGATGTTCGAATTCAATCCCGACCCGTCCGACCTGCACGGTCGCATCCTTGCCGACAATCTTGCCGCACTTGCCAGCCAGACCGACGCGCACGGCCGCAATTTCGAAGTCATTCCTATCCCCGAAGCCTATGACGTCGAGGCGACCAGTGCTGTCTTTGCCCGCTCCTACATCAATTTCGCGCTCGCCAATGGCGGCGTCGTCATGCCTGGGTTCGGGCGCCCGTCAGGTGAGGAAGCCAAGGCTGCGATTGCCCGCGCCTTCCCCGATCGCCGCATCGTCACCGTCGATGTCGGCGCCGTCGTGCCGGCAGGCGGCGCCATCCATTGCATCACCCAGGAACAGCCGGTGTGATGAGATGGACACGACGTCAAATCATCATGGCAACGGCAGGGTGGGCACTCATGCCTGAGATTGCGATCACCGCAGCCAGGGCCGAAAGCTGGAAGGTCACCGTGCCTTCGGAGGCAGAGCCGCATGCCGGGACCTGGATGGCCTGGCCGAGCACGCCGGCCGTCTATGGCGGACCGGGAGCCTATTACGAGAGCGTGCAGGAAACGCTGGGCCGGTTGGCCGCGGCGATCGCCGAGAACGAGCCGGTGACGATGGCTGCCCCTGCAGCCGAACATGAACTGGCGGCAAGGTTGTGCGGTCCAAAGGTCCAACTCGTCGATATCGCGACCGACGACATGTGGATGCGCGATTCCGGCCCGGTGTTCGTGCGCGCCGACAACGGCGCCATCGCCGCCGTGGACTTCGGCTTCAACGGCTGGGGCGACAAGCAGGCGCATGCCAGCGATGCCGGGATCGCCGSCAGGGTCGCGCAACACCTCAATGTGACCCGCCATCGCGCCGCGATCCGTGGCGAGGGCGGCGGCATCGAATATGACGGCGACGGAACCTTGCTGCTGGCCGAAAGCTGCTGGGTCAACGACAACCGCAATCCAGGTTTCTCCCGCGCCGATATCGAGCGGCATCTGAAGTCGATACTCGGCGTCGAGACGGTGATCTGGGTTCCCGGCGTGCGCGGCCTCGACATCACCGATGGCCATATCGATGGCTCGCTCCGTTTCGTCAAACCGGGCCTGCTAATCGCCAGCAGCTTTCCCGGCGACACCTCCGAATGGGGCCGCGCCCATGCCGAAGCGCTTGCCATCCTGGCGAAGTCCAGGGATGCGCGCGGGCGGAGCTTCGAGGTGGTGTCCATCCCAGCCGCCACCGACGTGCGCTCGACAAGCGACGACTTCCTGACCAGCTATGCCAACTACTACATCGGCAACGGCGCGCTCTACACGCCGCAGTTCGGCGACAGAAAGGCCGATACCCTGGCCAAGGAAACGCTTGGCCGGCTGCACCCGGACCGCCGCATCGTCGAGCTCGACATGGACCGCATCTACGAGAATGGCGGCGGCATCCACTGCGTCACACAACAACAACCCAGGTGAGGTGACCCATGCGCCAACTGATCGCCGCCGCTGTCCAGATCTCCTGCACCGATGAGGTCGAAAGCAATCTCGACAAGCTCGAAAACCATGTCCGCGAAGCCGCAAGGCGCGGCGCCGGGCTTGTCGTGCTGCAGGAACTGTTCGAAGGCGTCTACTTCTGCATGGATGAGGATATCAGCCATACCATCCGCGCCCTCCCCCTTGAAGGACACAAGACCATCGCGCGCATGGCGGCKCTGGCGCGSGAGACAGGCGTCGTCCTGCCGGTYTCGCTGTTCGAGCGCGACGGCTCGRSMTTGTACAACACGCTGGTCATGATCGACGCCGATGGCACGGTGCTCGGCCACTACCGCAAGAGCCATATTCCGAACAGTCCGGGCTATTCGGAAAAACTCTATTTCGCCGACGGCGACACCGGCTTCCGCRTCTTCGAAACCGCCGCCGGCAAGATCGGTGCCGGCATMTGCTGGGATCAGTGGTTTCCCGAAGCCGCCCGCGCCATGGTGCTGATAGGCGCCGAGGTGCTGATCTATCCCACCGCCATCGGTTCGGAACCRTCSTTTCGCGGCTGGGATTCCCGCGACCATTGGCAGCGCGTGATGCAGGGCCACGCCGGAGCCAATCTGACCCCGGTGATCGCCGCCAACCGGGTCGGCGTCGAGACGGGCGAAGCCAACGAGATCGTCTTCTACGGCTCATCCTTCATTGCCGACCACACCGGCGCCAAGCTGGCAGAAGCCGACCGCGTCAGCGACGGCGTGATCACGGCGGCACTCGACCTCGACGAGATCGCCGCCGCGAGGCGCAGCTGGGGCGTGTTCCGCGACCGGCGTCCCGATCTCTACGGTGTGCTGCTGGAGCCGACGCCGGATCGCCTGCTTGCCAAAAATGCAGCCTGACTGAACAGCCCCGCCCGGGGCCACCAACGGAGGACATGATGAAACATTGGCTCGCGCTCGCCGCGGCATGCCTTTTTGCGACCTCGGCCCAGGCCGAGGAAAAGATCCTGCATCTCTATTCCTGGGAGTCCTATTTCGGGCCTGGCAGCATCGAAAAATTCGAGGCGCAGACCGGCATCAAGGTCACCTATGACATGTTCGATTCCAACGACATGGTCGAAACCAAACTGCTCACCGGCGGCTCGGGTTACGACCTCGTCACCATCAATCTCGCGCCGCATCTGCAGCGCGAGCTGCCGACAGGCGTCTGGGCGGCTCTCGACAAGAGCCGCCTCTCCAACCTCGGCAATCTCGACCCCGCCGTCGCCGCCCGCCTCGACGAGGTCGACAAGGGCGGCGCGCACGGCGTGCCCTGGATGTGGGGAACGACCGGTGTCGGCTACAACGTCGAGAAGATCCGCGCGATCATGCCCGATGCCCCGGTCGACTCGCTGCGCATGCTTTTCGACCCTGAAATAGCCGCCAAATTCGCACCGTGCGGCATCACCATGCTCGACGACGCCGAGCAGGTGCTGGGCYTGGCKYTGATCTATCTCGGMCTSGACCCGGACACCACCAATCCCGACGAGTTGCAGAAGGCGGTGGACGTGGTCGCGAAGGTCCGCCCCTACGTGCGCAAGTTCCACAGTTCCAGCTACATCAACGACCTCGCCCAAGGCGATGCCTGCCTGTCGCTCGGCTTTTCCGGCGACATGCACATCGCCGACATCAGGGCCAAGGAAGCAAAGCGCCCGTACTCCATCACCTATCGCCTGTCGAAGGAAGGCAATCTGGTGTGGGCCGACATATTGGCGATACCGAGCGACGCCCCGCACCCGGAAGCCGCGCACGCCTTCATCGACTTTGTGTTGCGCCCGGAAATCGCCGCCTCAGCCGCCACGGATACCGGCTTCTCGACCGCGAACAAGGCGGCCCTTCCACTGCTCGACGAGGCATTGCGCGCCGACCCCAATCTCTATCCCTCGGAGGAAGCCCAGAAGCGCTTGCATCTGCCGAAAGCRCTCGACCAGAAAGCSCTGMGRATGTGGTCGAAAGCCTGGGACCATGCCAAGGGTCTTGAATAGTGAACGAGATCGCGGCCGGCAGGCCTAACCACCGACCAACGGCACGGTAACGGTGGTCGCGTAATTGATCGGAAAGGCGCTGAAATAAGGGAAGTCGATAACGAAGGCGTAGGTGGCGGTCAAATGTGCCATGCGGAAGCCCCCGCTCGCCGGATCGATGGCGATCGTCACGTTCACATCCTTCAAACCCAGGGCCTGCAATTTCTGCGTGGCGATCGATTGGATGTCGGCCTGGGTCAGCGTGTTCTGAAGCTGCAGCGAGCGCGATGACGTCTCCAGCGTATAGCGGACGCTGGAGACGGAGTGCATCGACCAGCCCAGGGCGAAGATCCCGAACAGCAGTATCATGAGGAACGGCGCGATCAGCGCGAACTCCAACCCGGCCCCGCCTGATCGATCCCGCCTGAACGCGCTTGCCCCAGAGCTAGCGGACACGGATCACCTCCAGGTGGCCAATGACGCTTGGAGCAGAGAAGACGCCGAAGGTGAAGGGCGGTGTCCAGGTGGCCGATGCCTGGATCTGAACAAAGACCGACGGCACCTTTGGCCCACTGCACAAGGTGGAAGCGCCGACCACGGTCGTCCCGCACATATAGATCCGGCTTAGCGTGACCTGGCCGTCCGACGGCCGCTTCTCCCAGCTCGACATGGCCACGGCCTGGGTCGCCGTATCATTGGTCGATCCCGCCATCACCAGATTTGCCGCTGTCTTGACACCGGCGCGCATCGACAGCGAGCTCGTCACATAGGACCAGCCGTCGATGATACCGAGCAGCGCCGCGCACAGGAAGGGCAGGACCATCGCGAACTCGACCGCGGCAACGCCCGCTTTGTTGCTCAAGATCGGCACAGATCGGAGTTCCACGGAGGCTACTCTACCAGCGCCACGGACTGCCCCGCCGGAATGTCGCGCATTCCGAGGCTCGTGCAATCCTGATTGATGGTTGTGCTGCCGGACCATTGAATCGTATTGGCGACGACCTGGGTGCAGCCGCTGTTGCCCGAGAAGTTGCCAAGATAATTCACTTGCTGTTTGGGGAAATAGATGGCCCCGGTTAGCAGCGAATCCGCTGTGCCATTGAATGTGCTGGATGCGCTGCTGCCGGTCCTGTCGCCGTAGAACAGCACACCGGAATAGGTGCCCGAGGTCGGCGCACTGAGCTTCACGGAGGCGTTGCCATTCAAGCTGACGGTCGAACTGCCCGACATGAAGATCGTCACACCGCTGCCGATGACGGCCGCGTTGGCGTTTACCTTGAGATCGCCCTGAACGACATAGACGCCGGGCGAGAGGGTGACATTGCCCTTCAGCGTCATGCCGCTGCAATAGGTGCCTGGGCTCAGCGTTGCCTTGTTGTCGTTCTGGCAGGGGTTCGAGGCCGCCGGGGTCGGCAGGTCCGCAAATGGATCGGCGGCGGGCAGCGCTTGCGTGATCGGGGCCGCGCAAATGGTCGTGACGGGATTGCTGAGAGAGACACCGCCACCTGATATCAGGCAATCGGCCTGAAGGCCCGCCGAGCCCTGAAGCTTGATGGCGTCCGAGGCGATCGAATTGGCCATCACCGAGCAGCCTGTGATTTTCACGCTGGTGTTGCCTGAAAACAGCGCCGCCTGCGAAGCGGATGCATCGAGCGCGAGCACGCAGGCCTTGGAGGCATTGATGATCAGGGCCACCGCCCTCGCCTGCTCGGGAACCTTGCCTTGCGTGAAGATCGAGGTGAAAATCCGGTCGAGCTGCTGGCCGACGATGACTTCGACCGCCTTCTTCGCCGTGTTCGGTCCAGACGCCGGCGGCGTGTTGACGACGATCGTGCCCGAGCCCAGCCCATTTGTCGCCGCCGACTGGGTCGCGGCCGCGACGATCGTCGGCTTGTCGGAACCTGAAATCTGTTCAAGCGCCCCGGCATAGGCCGCGGCATCGGCCGTCGCCTGCAGTTTCAGGCTGCTATAATACCAGTATGAGGTCTCCACACCGAACCCCGCGGCGCCGACAACGATCGGCAAGGTCAGAGCAAAGATGGTGGCAACATTTGCGCTGGCACTCCGGCGGATACCGGTCGCCATCAGCCGAATTCGGGTGAAGCAATTGAAAGCCATAGCTTAAATTAGAAAGCATGCATATATGAAGGAACGGCTAAAAAGTTCCGTTCATTTTTTGAATTGGCTCCAAACAGCCGGACGTTGGCTGATCGATGGCCGCGCAGCGACGGCATCGACGCTTGCCTCCGCTGCGCGGCTCCCGGGTCACTTGTCGCCTGCCGCGCAATGGTGCCGTCAACGAACGCTAGGCCGCTCCGCCGCACCCGGGCGCGGGTTTTGTTCATCGCGATGTCTGCCTGCACCGATAGGGTCGCCGTGTATTTACCGGCGAGCTATCCTTACCCCCGCCTACCAGTTCACCCGGAACCCGACATTGCCGCCATAGGTCTGCACCTTGTCAGCGAACTTGCCATCAAAAGTGGCGAACACCGACGTGTTGGAGCTCCAGTTCAGCTTGACGCCGGCGTTGACGGCAACCGCGTCTTCAGCGGCCGCAGCGCCCTGAACGACGAAGGAATAGCCGGGCGCTGCCTGGAAGCCCGGCTCGACCGAGCGGTCCGGCTTGAAGTCGTGCACCCAGGCCGCGCGGCCCCAGGCCTGCAGCGTCTTGCTCTCGCCGATAGCCACCGTGGTGTCGAGTTGCAGGCCGAGCGAGACCGGCAGCGAGATGACCGTGCGGCTGTCGAAATCGAGGCCGAGCGCTCCGTCGCTGGTCGACTTTTCCGAGAAGGCCTGCATCGCCAATGCCTGGAACTGCAGCCCGGCGAAAGGCGTGATGGCGCCGGCGCCGAATGGCTGCCGCCAGCCGGCTTCGAGGCTGGTGCCGAAGCCCGCGCTCATGAAATCGCCGGTCCAATGTTCCCTGGTGATGGCCGGCACCGGATTGAGCGGATCGGGCGCGCCCGGAACCGAGGTGTAGCGATCGGTCGTGTTGCTGTACAGGTCCATCGCCAGCGAGCCGTTGATGTAGAACTGGCCCCATTTGCGCGCGCCATAGGCGCCGGCATGGCCACCGATGATGTTGCCGGAGGTTTCGCGATCCGGCACGGCGAAGGATCCGGCGACGCCGCCCAGCGCGAAGCCCATCAGGACATCGGGATCGCCCTGTGAGTCCAAGCCGACGGCGAAGTTGCCTGACTTGTAGCCAAGGGTCGCGCTGCCGACCACGGGATCGCCGGAAGCTACGCCCGAATTGCCGCCAGCTGTCGCCCAGTAATTCCAGCGCTGCTCGTTGGGCGCCTTGGTCAAGGCATCGAACGCGTTGGCCTTGCCGGGCGGTTCGGCATAGGCCGCCTCCGGCACTTTCAGCGACTGGCTCATCGGATCCGTCGCCATGCCCATGCGCCAGGTGTCGGCCTGCCGGTTCATCTGCCCCAGGAAGGTGCTGTTGGCGTCGAACTCCGGTTGCTGGAAGCCGCTGATGCCCTCGCCCGAGATCGTGTCGTAGACGGCGCCGAGCTGGTCG
>NZ_JBFUGJ010000212.1:0-10511 GCF_056402975.1 Mesorhizobium sp. P3_A9
CAGGCCTCGCGACGCGAGATTGCAGCGCTTACCGGTCTGGCGCCCTACGACTTCGATACCGGCACCTTCAAAGGTCGCCGCGTCATCTGGGGCGGCCGGCATGCTCTGCGCAGGGTGGTCTACATGGCAGCGCTCACCGCCAGCCGCTCAAATCCCGTACTCAGAGCCTTCCACCAGCGTCTCATTGCCAACGGTAAGCAACCAAAGGTCGCCATCGTCGCCGTGGCCCGAAAGATTATGACCATCCTCAGCGCCATGCTTCGACACAACCAACCCTGGTGTCCAGACAAAGCCTGAAAACACAGTTGCTCATCCGACCTCGCTTCGCGAGGCCACCTTCTCCCACAAGGGGAGAAGGAAGAGGCTCTCACCGTCCCTCGCGGTACCACATCGAACCCATCGCCAGCAGCAGCAGGCCGAGGCCGAGGAAGCCGCCGAACAGCGGCACGCGCGAGACGGCCTTCAGCACGCTGTCGTCGGTGGTGCGCAGGCCGATCCAGTCGCTGCCCGAGGCTTCGCCGGCCGAGCGCACCGGCACGATGGAAGGCAAGGTCACGTCGCTGCCGAGGGCCGTGGACGAGGCCAGCCGGCGCACGCTGCCGCCGGTGGCCTCAGCCGGTGCCCTCAGCCGGTTTTCGGTGGAGACGACGTCGGCGAATTCCGGCGCGTTGACAGGCCCGACATGGGCGAGCGCGGTGAGATCGCCATTGGCGACCTGGAACAGGCCGATCTCGCTGGTCTGGACGCTGCCGAGGAAGACACCTGGTTCGGATTTGTCGAGCTTGACGGTCACGGTCTTGCCGGAGGGGGTGATGATCTGCGCCGGGCCGGGATCGTCAGCCATGGTCTGGCGACGGATCTCCAGCACCATTCCGCGTCCCTCGGCGGTCAGCCGCTCTTCCTCGAGCTCGGGTTCCTTCATCAGCCAATGGGCGATGCGGCGATAAAGCTGGACATGCGGACCGCCGCCCTCGAAGCCGCGCGCCCACAGCCAGCCCTGGTCGGACAGAAGCATGCCGACGCGGCCTTCGCCCTTGCGGTCGAGCAGCAGCAGCGGCCGGTTGTCGGCGCCCTTCATCACCACTTCGCCTTGCGGATTCTGCACGCCGATGGTGCGGAACCAGCGGCTCCAGTGCGGCGGCTCGGTGGCCGAACCGTCGAGGCCGCGGGTCACCGGATGACGCTGGCCGAGGTCGGTGAGACGCGGGTAGAAAGCCTTTTCAACCACTTCGCCGGTCGGCATTGCCGGCAGGGCCGACATCAGCGGGGTGCGCGCGATCGAAGCCTCGCCGGCATATTCGGGGCCGGCGGCGATCAGCAGCGCGCCGCCCTTTTCGACATATTCGGAGATGTAGTCGTAATAGAGGATCGGCAGCACGTCGCGGTGCTGGTAGCGGTCGAAGATGATGAGGTCGAAATCCTTGATCTTCTCGACGAACAGCTCGCGGGTCGGGAAGGCGATCAGCGACAATTCGTTGATCGGCGTGCCGTCCTGCTTCTCCGGCGGCCGCAGGATGGTGAA
This sequence comes from Mesorhizobium sp. P3_A9, assembly GCF_056402975.1. Taxonomy (NCBI): domain Bacteria; kingdom Pseudomonadati; phylum Pseudomonadota; class Alphaproteobacteria; order Hyphomicrobiales; family Phyllobacteriaceae; genus Mesorhizobium; species Mesorhizobium sp. P3_A9. The sequence goes on from NZ_JBFUGJ010000212.1 coordinate 1,523, forward strand.
ATGGACGAGATCGACCGAGGCGTCGGATTTCAAGAGATTGCGCCAGGTGCGCTCGCCCGCATGCGGTTCGCCCGATACGAGCAGCACACGCARATTCTCGCGGATGCCGTCGACCAGCGCGATGGCGCGGTTGTTGGTGTCGGTCAGTTCGCCCGGTTCGCGGTCGATGGMGAGYTCGAYGATGTTGCGGCCGGCACCGGGGATGGTCACCTGCAGCGGCATGGGCTGGCCGACGGTTGCATGCTCGACCGAGACCTGCTCGCCATTGACCGAGACGCGCACATCGACCGGGCCGGTCTCGTTTTCCGTCGAGATGACGCGGTAGGTCATGTCGAGCGGCTTGCCGACGATGCCGAAACGCGGCGCGTTCTCGAAGCGGATGCGGCGGTCTTTTTCGTGGTCGTTGCCGGTGATCAAAGCATGCAGCGGGGCGTTGAAATCGGGCGCGGCCGGGGGCGCGTCATGCACCTCGCCGTCGGTGATCATGATGGCGCCGCCGATGCGCGATGGCGGCACGTCGCGGAAGGCGCCTTCCAGCGCGCCGAACAGCCGCGTTTCGGTGCGCTCCTCGGCGGCGTCGGGCTTGCCGGCCTCGACGACGCGGACGTCGAACTGCTTGAAGCGGCCAAGACGCTGCTGCAGCCCGGCCACCGCCTCATCGGTCTGCCTGGTGCGATCGCCAATGTCCTGGCTCTGGCTGCGGTCGACGATCAGCGCGACGACGCTCTTCAGTGGCTCGCGCTCCTCATTGAGGAACACCGGGTTGAACAAAGCGGCGGCGAGCGCCAGCAGGGCGACGAAGCGCAGGACACCGCCGCGCTGGCGAAACCACAGGCCTATAAGGGCAAGCAGCGCCAGCGGCACCAGCACCAAAGCGAGCAGCGGCCAGGAGATCAGCGGTTCGAAGGAGATCGACCAATTCATATCTTACTGCCCCAGCCGTTCGAGCAGTATCGGCACATGCACCTGGTCGGATTTGTAGTTGCCGGTCAGCATGTACATCATGATGTTGACGCCGGCGCGCAGCGCATAGATGCGCTGCATCGGGTCGTTCGGCACGGTCGGCAGCAGCGGGTCGCCATTCTCGTCGACCGCCCAGGCGCCGGCGAAATCATTGGCGGTGATCATGATCGGCGAAACACCGTCGCCGGTGCGCACCGGACGGTTGTCGGCATTGCTGGCGTCGAGCGATGCCTCGACCCAAAGCGGGCTGCCGGCGAAGCGGCCGGGAAATTCCGGCAGGATGAAGAAGGATTTGGTCAGYACATGGTCSGACGGCACCGGCTCCAGCGGYGGCACGTTGAGGTTACCCAGGATGTCGCGCAGCCGCTCGGTCGCCGGGCTGGTGGAATCGGCGCCGATGCCGTTGGCGAACTGGTCGCGGGTGTCGAACAGCACCGTGCCGCCCTGCTGCATATAGGCGTCGATGCGGGCGATAGCCGCCTGGCTGGGCATCGGTGCGGCCGGATCGATCGGCCAGTAGATCAGCGGATAGAAGGACAGTTCGTCCTTTGAAATATCGACGCCGGCCGGTGCGCCGGGTTCGAGCGCGGTTTTCTCGATCAGGAAGCGGGTCAGGCCTTCGAGCCCGGCGCGGCTGATCGAATCGTCGCCCGGCACGCCGGTCAGCACATAGGCGATGCGGGTCTTCGAAATCGCCTCGACGGCCGCATCGTCGCCCGGCTTGGCATCGTCGGCGCGGGCGAAATCGGCATGGCCGAACAGTGCGCCAAGCGCAATCAGGATCGCTGCGGTGGTTGCCACGGCACCGGCGCGGCGCGGCCGGCGCGAGAACAGGCCGCCCATCCAGAACACCGCCAGCGTGTCGAGCAGCATCAGCACCAGGGCGGCTGCGACCAGCGAACCCTTCAAATTGCGCGATTCGTCGAAGGCATACTGGATCGTGGTGACCGGAACAGCGATTTGCGGGCGCGCCAGCGGCGCAAACGTGCTGGCAGCGTCGAGCAAATTATGGGCGAAGACGCCGGTCTCGGAGCCGTAGAGGCCGGGCGGGTTCTCGAAGGTCACCGGCAGCGCGCCGGCGCCGGGCACCAGCGGCCGCGCATCCGGCGTCGGCGGCACCAGCGAGCCGTCGGCCGCGACCATGCGGTAGGGCGCCAGCGACGTGGCGGCAGCTTCGGCATTGGCGATCGCCGCGCCCTGGTTGCGCGACAGCTGGACGATGCGGCGCAGCATCTCGACGAAGCTGCCGGAGATCGGCAGGTTCGACCATGTCGCCTCGGGCGTGACGTGGAACAGCACCAGCGTGCCCTTGCCTTTCTTCAGTCCGGTGACCAGCGGCGTGCCGTCGGCAAGAGCCGCCCAGGTGCGCTCGACGATATCGGGTGTCGGCTCGGCCAGCACCTGCCTGCTCACGGTCACCTCGGTCGGCGGCGCCAGATCGGCGAAGGGGCCTGCCTTGGGAAATTCGGTGACCGGCTGCGGCGAGGTCCATGACAATGCGCCGCCCAGCGARCGCTCGCCGRTGCGCAGSCKGACCGGCAGCAGATCGTCATCATTGCCGGCGGCCGCGAGCCGCGAGCCGGCGAAACGCACCAGCGTGCCGCCATTGTCGACCCAGTCGACCAGCCTTTGCCGGACTTGTGCGGGAATGGTGCCGACGTCGGCCATGATGATCATCGCCGGCTTCTGGTCGAGGATCTGCGGGATGGCGTCGGCGAGGTCGGCGCTGGAGGGCTCGACCAGATCGGCGAAAGGCTGCAGCGCCCGCCTGATGTAGTAGAGCGGCGACAGAAGCGGCTGCGCCTGGTCGGCCTCGGCCTGCGACAGCAGCCCAACGCGGCGGCGCTTGGAGCTTTCGTCGAGCACGCGCACCGCACCCGCCTGGCGCTCACCGTCGAGCGCGATCGAGGCGAAGTCGTTGCGCAGTTCGAACGGCACTGCCATCGTGCCGGTGGCGGTGGCTTCGCCCGGCGCGAAGGTCAGCGTTGCATCGGCGATGCGGCGGCCCTTGTCGTCGAAGGCGCCGGCGGTGACCTGTTCGGGCGCCGGGTCGCCGGGCGCGCGGATGGCGGTGAGCGCAAAGCCGTCGACCTGGTTGTCGGCGCTGGTCAGGCCGGTCAGCGAAAGCCGGTCGGCAACGGCCCAGACGACACGGGCGGCATTTTTCGACAACAGCGTGTTGAAGGCTGCCTCGTCGCCCTTGGCCGCGAGGCCATCGGCCAGCACTGCGACGCTGGCGCCGGGCAAGCTCTCCAGCACGCCGGCGACGCGGGCATATACGGCGGGCCGGTCGGTCGGGATCGGCCGCGGTTTGGCGGCGCGCAGCCGGTCGAGTGCGGCGGCGGCATCGAAGGGACCGATCTCCGCATTGGCCTTTTCGGCGGTGAAGGCGATGATGACCGGCACGCCGTTCGAGCCGGCGTCCTTGATCAGCCGCTCGGCGGTGGCGACGCGCTTGTTCCAGTCGGCGGCGCTGGCCCAGTCATTGTCGATGACCAGCGCAAGGGCCGCACCCTCGGCCGGCAGTTTTTCGCGCGGGTTGAACACCGGTTCGGCAAGGGCCGCGACGATGAGCCCCGCCATCAGCAGCCTGAGCAGCGTCAGCCACCAGGGGCTTTGATGCGGCGTCTCTTCGCGCTTCAGCACGCGCGCCAGGATCTTCAGCGGTGGGAAGATCTCGGCCTGCGGCTTGGGCGGCGTCAGCCTGAGCAGCCACCAGATTACCGGCAACGCCAGCAGGCCCCACAGCACCATGGGGGCGCCAAAGGAGAGCGGCAGCCAGCTCATGCGACCGCCTTTCCTGGCTGATCGCCGCTGGCGATCATGCCGGCACGACCACCACTGGCGGTCGGCCCGGGCTGACCGGTACGGCCGCTACCGGCATAGCCGCCATCGGCGGTCATTGCCATGTGCAGGCGCACCAGCGCGTCGGACGCCAGCCGGTCGGTGTGGTTGACGGTAAAGCTCCAGCCGAGGCGCTTGCACCAGGCGGCCAGCTCCTGCCGGCGGGCGGTGTAGAGCAGGCGGTATTCGTCGCCGAGCATTTCGGCGCGGCCGGCGGTCAGCTTGTCGCCGGTCTCGGGATCGGTGAATTCGGTGCGGCCGGCATAGGGGAAGGTTTCCTCGGCCGGGTCGGCAACCTCGATCAGATGCGCGCGCACGCCATGGCGGGCGAGCACGTCGAGCCATTCCATCGTCTCCTCGACGGGATCGAGGAAATCGCTGGCGATGACGATGTCGCAGAAGCGCCTGATGTCTGTGAGGTCAGGCTTGGCCGGCAAGTCGCCGGCATGCATCAGTTGGGCTGCGATACGCTCGGCGCCGTTGCGGGCGGTGAAGGGGTCGGTGAGGCCAGGCCAGGCGATGCGCTCGCCGCTGCGCGACAGCAATTCGGCCATGGCCAGCGCCAGCACCAGCGCGCGCGATTGCTTGGAAACGCTGGCGCCGGTCGATTTATAGAGCATGGACGGCGAGGGGTCGGCCCACAGCCAGACCGTATGGGCGGCTTCCCATTCGCGGTCGCGCACATAGGTGTGGTCGTCACGGGCCGAGCGGCGCCAGTCGATGCGCGAGGAATCGCCTTCGACATAGGGCCGGAACTGCCAGAAATTCTCGCCGATGCCGCGCTTGCGGCGGCCATGCCAGCCGGCGATCACGGTGTTGACGATGCGTCGGGCCTCGACCAGCAGGTCGGGCACAAGCGAAGCCCGCAACCGGCCACGGGCGAGCGCGTCGCGCGTCGCTGCCGGAGCCTGGACCTCGCCGATGCGCGCCATCAAATTCCTTTCACGAGCTTCGCCACCACATCGCGTACGCTGGTGCCTTCGGCGCGGGCGGCGAATGTCAGCGCCATGCGGTGCTGCAGCACCGGCTCGGCCAGCGCCCGCACATCGTCGACCGATGGCGCCAGCCGTCCATCGTAGAGCGCGCGAGCGCGCGTGCACAGCATCAGCGCCTGGCTGGCGCGCGGGCCGGGACCCCAGGCGACATGCTTGTCGGTCTCGGCATTGCCTTGCCCCGGGCGCGCCGAGCGCACCAGGGTCAGGATCGCCTCGACCACGCTTTCAGGCACCGGCATGCGGCGGATCAGCGTCTGGATTTCCTTCAGCCGTGCCGGCTGCAGCACGTTCTGCGCCTTGGCGTCCTCGATGCCGGTGGTCTCCAGCAGGATGCGGCGCTCGGCCTCGATCTCGGGATAGAGGATATCGACCTGCATCAGGAAGCGGTCGAGCTGGGCTTCGGGCAGCGGATAGGTGCCTTCCTGCTCCAGCGGATTTTGTGTCGCCAGCACATGGAAGGGCGCCGGCAGGTCATAGCGGGCGCCGGCAATGGTGACATGGTATTCCTGCATGGCCTGCAGCAGCGCCGACTGGGTGCGCGGCGAGGCACGGTTGATCTCGTCGGCCATCAAAAGCTGGGCGAAGATGGGCCCGGAGATGAAGCGGAAGGAGCGCTTGCCGGTTTCGTCCTGCTCCATCACCTCGGAGCCGAGGATGTCGGACGGCATCAGGTCGGGCGTGAACTGGATGCGGCGCGAATCGAGGCCGAGCACGACGCCCAGCGTTTCGACCAGCTTGGTCTTGGCGAGGCCGGGAACGCCGACCAGCAGCGCATGGCCACCGGCCAGCACTGCCACCAGCGTGCGCTCGACGACGTTCTCCTGACCGAAGATCACCCGGCCGACCCCGTCGCGGATCCTGGAAATGTCGGCCAGCGCCTTCTCGGCCTCGGCGACCATGTCCTTCTCGCTGATCGGGCTTTCCTTGACCATCACGCTCATGCCGCATCGATCCCTTTGGTTGGAAATACCGGCCCGCATCATATCATAGGTTGCCGCGATTCGGCCTCGCGTAGCGCCTATGGTCGAACTTAAATCACAGACTTAGGCTGACAAGCGGAACAACAGTGACTATTTCGTGACGATGGCGGAACACGACGAACATCGCGAACAAAGCCTTACGAGCGCCACCGAGGCGCGCGGCCTGGAGGCGTTGATCGCGCGCGCGGCGCGTGCCGGCAAGGGCGCGGCGCCCGTCGAGCGCTGGAATCCCGACTTTTGCGGCGATCTCGACATGGAGATCAAGGCCGACGGCACCTGGTTCTACCTGGGCACGCCGATCGGCCGCATGCCGCTGGTACAGCTTTTCTCCTCCGTGCTGCGCAAGGATGCGGACGGCAGGACCTATCTGGTGACGCCTGTGGAAAAGGTCGGCATCCGCGTCGCCGACGCGCCTTTCATCGCCGTCGAAATGGATGTTTCGGGCAGTGGCGATGAACAGATCATCACCTTCCGCACCAATGTCGGCGACGTGGTCGAAGCCGGGCCGGAGCGGCCGCTGCGCTTCGTCGATGAGAACGAGACCGGCGGGTTGAAGCCCTATGTGCTGGTGCGCGGCCGGCTGGAGGCGCTGGTCGGGCGGCCTGTCATGTATGAACTGGTCGGGCATGGCGAGGAGATCGAAATCGGCGGCAAGACGATGTTTGCCGTGCGCTCGAAAGGCGCGGTGTTTCCGATCATGCCGGCGGACCAGTTGAAACGGCTCAGCGCATGATGGACCAGGTATCACTGTCGCCGTTTTCATCGGCGGATTTTCGTGCGCGCTTTGCCGCGCAGCCGCAGGCGCATGCCGGCGACGACTATGGCGACCATCGCTTCAATCCGGGTCATCCGCGGCTCAACCAGGGCAAGGCGCTGCGCAATGCCGCGGTGCTGATCCCGGTGGTCGATCATGACGGCGAGGCGACGGTTTTGCTGACCAAACGGGCCGAAAAGCTGCGCAGCCATTCGGGGCAGGTGGCCTTTCCCGGCGGCACCATCGACGCCACCGACGCCAGTCCGGAAGCCGCAGCATTGCGCGAGACCTTCGAGGAGATCGGCCTTGACCAGGACCGTATCGAGATCATCGGCCGCATGCCCGACTACGTCGCCGGCAGTGGCTACCGCATCGCGCCGGTGCTGGGYATCGTGCGGCCCGGCTTCCAGCTGAGCTTGAACGCCGAGGAGGTCGATGCCGCCTTCGAAGTGCCGCTGCACTTCCTGATGGACCCGGTGAACCACAAGCGCGACAGCCGCATGTGGAACGATCTCGAATGGTTCTTCTACGACATGCCCTATGGCGACCGGCGTATCTGGGGCGTCACCGCCGGCATCATCCGCACGCTCTATGAAAGGCTCTATGCGTGAGTGTTTCGATCGCGGGCAGGGCCGACTGGCTCGCCGACAAGCATTTGCAGCGCCTGCTTGCCGCCCTAGCTGAAGGCGGTGAGGAGGCGCGTGTCGCCGGCGGCGCCGTGCGCAACACGCTGATGGGCCAGCCGGTTGCCGATATCGATATCGCCACCACCTGTTTGCCTGAGGAGACCATCCGCCGCGCCGAAGCGAAGGGCTTCAAGGCGGTGCCGACCGGCATAGAGCACGGCACGATCACGGTGGTTGCCGGCGGAAAACCCTATGAAATCACCACCTTGCGCGCCGATGTCGAGACCGACGGCCGCCGCGCCAAGGTGTCGTTCGGCCGCGACTGGAAGCTGGATGCCGAGCGGCGCGACTTCACCATCAATGCGCTCTACGCCGAGGCCGACGGCACTGTCGTCGACCTGGTCGGCGGCATCGCCGACATCGAGGCGCGCCGGCTGCGCTTCATCGGGGATGCGGAAGCGCGCATCCGCGAGGATTATCTGCGCATCCTGCGCTTCTTCCGCTTCTTCGCCTGGTATGGCGAAGGCCGGCCGGACGCCGAGGGGCTGAAGGCCTGYGCCCGGCTGWAGGAGGGGCTCGGACAACTTTCGGCGGAGCGTATCTGGTCCGAACTGAAGAAGCTTTTGTCGGCGCCCGATCCGTCGCGGGCGCTGCTGTGGATGCGGCAGGCCAGCGTTTTGACCACCGCGCTGCCGGAAAGCGAGAAATGGGGCATCGACGCCATCCATGGGCTGACCAAGGCCGAGAAGGATTTGGGCTGGGTGGCGGATCCGATGCTGCGGCTCGAAGCGATCGTGCCGCCCGATGCCGCGCGCATGAAGACGCTCGCCGAGCGGCTGAGGTTTTCGACCGCGGAATCAGACCGTTTGCGCCACTGGGCACTCACAACTGCCGTCGAGTCGAAAACGACCGAGGGCGAACTGGCGAAAAGGCTCTATCGTGGCGACCGGCAAGGGTTTGTCGATCGCCTGCGGCTGTCGCTTGCCGCGGCGCGGGTGCGCGCGGTCGAGGACAATGACGCGCTGCTCGAAGCGGGCGGCTTTTCGCGCCTGCTTGCCTTTGCGCTCAAATGGGAAAAACCGGTGTTTCCGCTGAAAGGCGCCGATCTGGCGGCGCTCGGCGCAACGCCGGGGCCGAAACTGGGCGAAATCCTCAAGAACCTCGAGGCGGAATGGATCGAAGCCGGATTTGCACCGGATCGCGGCGCGCTGCTCGAACGCGCCGCAAAGGCACTTGAAACCTAATCAAATACCAGCGTCGCTCCCCTACTTGATGGCCAGGGGAGCCAGGGCGCGCGAAAGGCTTGCCTCGCCCTTGCCATAGACGGMGGCRCTATAGTTGRCCAGCGTGTCGGTRCGGGCSGTRTTGAGCAACTGGTTGGTGATCTGGGTCGGCGTTGCCTTGGTGAACTTGCTGCCAACGATCGCCGCGTAGCCGGAAATGATCGGCGCGGCGAAGGACGTGCCGTAAAGGCCGGTCTTGTCGCCGGTGACACCCACGACGAGGAAATGGCTCTGCACAGCCGTGTTGGAGCCGGCGTAGTTGGAATACCAGGCAAGCTGGGCCTTGTTGGAGGTCGTGCCGTTGGTGGACAGTGCGCCGACGAAGATCGCCGAGGCTTTGCCGACCAGAGCAAGGTCGAGATAGTCCTGCTGGCCGCTCGTGACGCCGCCCACGGCAACCGAGTCGTTACCCGCTGCCTTCGAGACAACGGCTGTTCCTTTGGTGGCGTATGAGATGATGGAGGCTTCCTCAGGAGCCCATCCGATCTGGTTCGGGCTATAGCCCGCCTTTGCGTACATGCCATAGCTCAGATTGAGCACGTTC
>NZ_JBFUGJ010000213.1:0-10487 GCF_056402975.1 Mesorhizobium sp. P3_A9
GGCCAAAGCCACTGCCCAGGTGACGTTAGCGGCGATTGCCTTCAACATGCGCCGATGGGCCGCCATCACAGGATAGGTGCGCCCGCAGTCCGGCCCCACGAGGCCGAACCGCCGCCCGAAATTCCAAACCAGACACAAGAACTCACGAATACGGGCGATATTCCCGCAATCCCGCTCTCATCCGCGCTCTGCTGCAATTACACAACAGGCCCACAAGGGGAGAAGGGAAGAACCCTCTTCACTCCTCCGGCTCCGTCGTGAACAGCAGGGGATAGCCCTTCTCCTTGGCGGCGTCGGTGGCCCGCGTTGCCTTGGTTTCGGCGACATCCCTGGTGAACACCGCGACCACGCAGACACCGAGCCGGTGCGCGGTGATCATGACGCGGTGCGCCTGGTCCTCGCTGAGCTTGAACTCGCCCTTCAGCACCGTCACCACGAATTCGCGCGGCGTGAAATCGTCGTTGATGAGGATGACCTTGTAGAGCTTCGGCCGCTCGGTCTGCGGCTTGACCTTGGTACGTGGTTTTGTGGTGATTTCAGGCATTGGAACCGACAGTTTCGCGATCGGGCTTCACCGTGCATTTTGCCACGGGCGGCAGCGATCGTCCATTTTGATTGGCGTGCAGACCCTCAGCGCGGAGAGCCCGGTCATTCACAATCATGTGGGGAATTGTCGGGCGAGGTTCAACGGCCCTGGCGGCCGAAGACGCGGTGATGCGCGGCGGCATCCGCCCGGCGTTCCAGCCACGCCGCGATCGGCCATCCGGCAACGCAGACCAGCGTCACGGCAAGGAGCACGATCAGCAGCCACGCCTGGACAGGCGTAATGTAGTCCCAGTTGCTGGAAATTATCGGTGCGAACAGCGAGGGCTCGGTGCGGCCACTGGCAGGGTCGGGCACGGGGCTGGCGGTGAGCAGAATCAGCGCCCTGGCGACACCGGTGGCCACGAGGCCGCCAATCACCATGGAACGCAAAATGGACGAAAGCCGCTTCTTCATGCGGATTGTCCTACACGGCCGGCGTTGAAAACGGGTTAAGTCAGATCGAGGTGGCTGGCTGTGAGCCGCCGGTGTTCAGCCGCTCGATCGGGTGCCTGGCAGAAGGCCGCCCCAGCCAGTTGCGGCTGGAGCGGCCTTGATAGAAATCTGTCTTGCGACCTGGATCAGGCCTTCGGAGCAACCGCGGGCTTGGCCTTCTTCACGGTCTTCTTGGCAGGGGCCTTCTTGTGCTTGACCTTCTTGACGACCTTCTTCACCGGGGGCTTGGCGGTGGCGTCAGCAGCCGGAGCCGGGGTGGTCGTGGTGGCAGCAGCAGCCGGAGCAGCGGTCGTGGTGGCAGCGGCATTGCCGAGAGCCGGCATCGCGAAAGCGAGAGCGACGGCGAGACCGGTGGCGGACAGGATGGACTTTTTCATGGCTTTCATTTCCTTTTTATGCGGGTCGATTTTGAGTGTCACTGGACCGGGTCGTTCGGTGTCACTCCAAGCAGCTTCAAAGCATTGGCGAGCATCCGGATGCCCTGCGCCTGTTTCTTGGCAGCGCAGTACCGGTTGCCCTTTCTCTGAAGTGCCTTTGCCGCGGTGACCTGCGTTGCCGTGGCATGGGTTTCGAGGGCTTCATCAAATTGGTGGCTGAGATTGGCGCACCGTTCGCTCCGGGTAAGCGGCGCCTTTGCGTCCGACTGGCCGACAGCGGCAGTGACCAGGCCAAGGCCCAGCAACGCACCCAACAGACTGATCGACAAGCTTGGCATCGGTTTTTCCGTGAACCCGGAGATTAGCGTCGCAGCCGATAACCTGACCGCCACGGCACCGTTATGCCGCCCTACCTTTTCAGGAGTTTTTCCCGATTGTAGAATTTTGTTTCTGGATTGTGTCTGGCCGGGGCGCCGCGAAGAGGCCATAGCTTTCCATGTGGAGCAGGTGGAATTCGTTCTCCCTTGAAATCCAAGGCACTGGCCAACATATGGCCCGAATTCTATCGTGTGGCTCACCAGCCAGAATACTTGGCCGGCAACCAAACAGGGCAGCTCGTGAAATCCGACGCACACATACTGATCGTCGATGACGACAAGGGCATCCGCGACCTGCTTCAGGAGTTCTTCCAGAAGCGGGGCCTGCACACTTCGGTTGCCGCCGACGGCATCGAGATGGAGACCATCCTGCGCCGCGCGCAGGTGGATCTCATCGTGCTCGACGTGATGTTGCCCGGCAAGAGCGGGCTGGAACTGTGCCGCGACCTGCGCGCCCAGTATACGACGCCGATCATCATGCTGACCGCCGTCACCGAGACAACCGACCGCGTGGTCGGCCTGGAGATGGGCGCCGACGACTACGTGCCCAAACCCTTCGATCCGCGCGAACTGCTGGCCCGCATCCGCGCCGTGCTACGGCGCAATGGTGCCGCCGAGCCGAAACGCGCCAGCACCAAGCAGATCTACCATTTCGCCGGCTGGACGATGGACTGTTCGCGGCGCAGGCTGACCGCTCCCGACGATGTCAGGGTCGAATTGACCATGGCCGAATTCAACCTGCTGCAGACCTTCGTCAAGAGCGCCCAGCGCGTGCTGACCCGCGACCAGCTGATCGAACTCTCCGGCGGCGACAGCGACTATTCCTTCGACCGCAGCATCGACATCCTGGTCAGCCGGCTGCGGCGCAAGATGGAAGATGACCCGAAAACACCGAAACTGATCCTCACGGTGCGCAGCGGCGGCTACCAGTTCCTGCCTGAGACGACCTCCGAATGAGACGTTTCCTGCCGCAGACCTTGCCTGTCTGGGTGCTGCTGATCGTCATATCAGGCCTTTTGATCAGCCAGGTCGCGACCCTCTACATCGTCTCTCGCGACCGTGCCGCCGCCAACGATGTGGTCGACCTCTACCGCCTCAACGACCGCGCCTTCTCGCTGGTGCAGCTGATGAGCAGCGCCACGCCCGAGGAGCGCAAGGCAACCGCGGCGGGCCTGTTCAACGCGACTTACGCCCTTACCGTCTCGGACACGCCCGCCGTCACCTCCTCGATCGCGGGCGACGATGAGCTGGCCGAACTCGAGGACATCCTCGTCGGCCGGTTGTCGAAGTTCGGCGTCACCGACGCGCGCGTGCGGCGCGATCCGGCGACGCGCGAGGCCGACGACGCCAGCGGCGCCGTATCCGGTCCCGATGTCGGCCAGGTCGAACGCGACCTTCTGGTGCTGGCCGCCGATTTCGCCCAGAGCGACAAGCTGACCGCCTCGCTGCGCTTCGCTGACGGCCAGTGGCTGAACTTCACCGAACCGATCACGCCTGTCGGCCCGATCCTGAGCTTCGACAGCTTGCCGCTCTATTCGCTGATTGCCGGCCTGGTGGTGATCATGTCGATCTGGTCGCTGCGCCGGCTGACGGCGCCCTACCGGATGATGGAAACCGCCGTCAACCGCATCGGCAAGGATTTGAAGAGCCCGCCGATCGCCGAGTCGGGCAGCCGCGAGGTTCAAGCTGCCGCGAGAGCAATCAACGCCATGCAGGCGAGGCTGCGCGAATATGTCGAGGACCGCGAGCATCTTGCCGCCGCGCTCGCGCATGATTTGCGCACGCCGATGACCCGCATGCGGCTGCGGCTCGAACTGTTGCGCAAATCGGCGGTTCGTGAGGCGCTGGCGCATGATCTTGCCGATGTCGAGAGCATCGCCAGTTCGGTGATCGACTTCGCCACTTTCGAGGTCAACGAGGAAAAGACCGAGCGCATCGACTTCTGGTCGCTCGTGGAATCGATCGCCGACCCCTATCCGGAGGTCTCGTTCGACAATGACGATACCCGTTCTCGCGGCCTGATCTGCATCGCACGGCCGGTGGCGCTCAAACGCTGTGTCACCAATCTGGTGCAGAACGCCGTCACCTACGGCAAGAAGGCGCATCTCAGCCTGCACCGCTCGGACGGCACCATCACGCTGACCATCCGCGATGAAGGACCGGGCATACCGCAGGCTCAGATCGATGCCGTGTTCGGCTCCTTCGTGCGCCTCGAACAGTCGCGCAACCGCCAGACCGGCGGCCTTGGCCTCGGCCTCACCATCGCCCGCAACATAGCGCGCGCCGCCGGCGGCGAGATCAGGCTGTCCAACCACCCGGATGGCGGATTGCTGACGGAGCTACGACTGCCGCTGGCGGCCTGAAGTAGACGCGCGGCGCCTTACCGCCGCAGCACGGCGCTCAGCACATCCCTGATACCGATGGCGCCGACAAACCGCGACTGGTCGTCGAACAGCGCCACCGGTGCCGTCTGCGAGCGGTGCATGGCGAGCATGACGGTTTTCAGCGAGGTGCCCGGATTGGCCCAGAACACTTGCGCTGCTTCCTCCGACTGGGACTCGACATCGGCGCAGGAGACCCACACCGCCGGCTTGCCGTCGCGTTCGGCCGCTGCCACCAGCCCGTGCTCGTCGATCTTGAAGCGCGTCGTCTTGCGCCGGTCGAGCCACACCCAGCCGTCCGTGCTCTCCTCGAGGTCTCGGCGGTCGCGCATGACGTTCCAGGCGGTCAGCACCGAGAGTGGGTTCACATTGGCGATGAAGTCGCGGACGTAATCGTTGGCGGGGCGCAGCACGATGTCTTCCGGCGCGCCGGTCTGGACGATGCGGCCACCCTCCATGATGGTGATGTGGCTGCCGATCTTCAGCGCCTCTTCCAGATCGTGGCTGACGAAGATGATGGTCTTCTTCAGCTCGGCCTGCAGCTGCAGCAATTCATCCTGCAGCTTGGTGCGGATCAGCGGGTCGAGCGCCGAGAACGGCTCGTCCATCAACAGGATCGGCGCCTCGGTGGCGAAGGCTCGGGCAAGGCCGACGCGCTGCTGCATGCCGCCCGACAGTTCGTGCGCGTATTTCTTCGACCACTGGTCGAGATTGACCAGCTTGAGCTGGCGTTGCACGCGCTCCTTGCGCTCCGCCTCCGGCACGCCGGCAAGTTCGAGACCGAGGCCGACATTTTCTTCCACCGTGCGCCACGGCAGCAGGCCGAACTGCTGGAAAACCATCGCCACCTGCTTCTGCCGCAGCCGCCGCAAGGTAGCCTCGTCGCAGGTGACGACGTCGACGGTCTTGTCGCCGTCCTTGACCAGCACCTGGCCACGCGACACCACGTTCAGCCGATTGACGGCCCGAAGCAGCGTCGACTTGCCCGAACCGGACAGGCCCATCAGCACGGAAATCTCGCCCTCGTTGACGGTCAGGCTGGCGCCTGCACAGCCCAGCACATTGCCGGTCTTCTCGAGGATTTCGGCGCGCGTGGCACCCTTGTCGATCATCGCCAGCGATCCAGCCTGATCGGCGCCGAAGACGATATCGACATTCCTGAAATCAACGGCGACGGTCATTTCTTGCCTCCAACGGCAATTCTAGTCATCCGGTCGAGCACGATGGCGAGCACGACGATGGCGAGCCCCGCCTCAAGCCCGAGATCGATGCGGCGTGAGCCAAGCGCACGGTTGATTTCGGTGCCGAGGCCGCCGGCGCCAATCAGCGCTGCAAACACCACCATCGACAGCGACAACATGATCGACTGCGTCAGGCCGGCCATGATGGTCGGCAGCGCCGAGGGCAATTCGACTTTCCACAACAGTTGGCTCTTGGTGGCGCCGAAGGCCTCGCCGGCCTCGACGATCGACTTCGGCACCGAAACGACGCCGAGATGGGTGAGCCTGACCGCGGTCGGAATGACGAAGATGATGGTGACGATGAGGCCGGGCGCATTGCCGAGTCCGAACAGCGTCAGCACTGGGATCAGGTAAACGAAGGTCGGCAGCGTCTGCATCAAATCGAGCACCGGCAGCATGATCCGGTAGACCTTCGGCTTGTGCGCCGCCCAGATGCCGAGCGGCACGCCGATGGCCATCGCCATGGCGGCTGCGGCAACGACCAGCACCAGGGTCTGCACCGTCTGCTTCCACAGGTTCTGGTTGATGATGAAGATCAGGCCGAGGAATACGCCGATGGCCAGCGGCCGCGAACGTTGGAGCAGCCAGGCGACGACAGCAATGACCAGCGCCAGCACCACCGGCGGCACCATCAGCAGGATGTTGACCAGCCCGTCGAGAAGGAAATTGAGGCCATTGGAGAAGGCCCTGAAGATGGTGTCGAAATTGTCGGTCAGGAAGCCGAAGAACGCCTTTCCCCAGGCCCCTATCGGAATCTTGTGGTCGACCATGAATTGCGAAATCGGATCCATCTCACCCCTCTTCGTCCAGGAGCCGTCCTGCTCTCGGCTCGCGCAACGTCATCTTGTCACAGGATATGAAAAAGGGCAGCCTTTTCTAAGATGGCTGCCCTTCCTGGTTCGGCCTTGCCGAATTCAGTCGGCTCAGCTTCCGAGCGCGGTCTTGATGGCCGCTGCCGCGTCGCCACCGTCAAAGGTGGTCACGCCGGCGATCCAGGGAGCAACCGCGCCCGGGTTCTTCTTCAGCCAGTCGGTCGCAACGGTAGTGGCATCACCGCCCTTGAGGATCGCGTCCATCATCTGGCCTTCCATATCCAGATTGAACTTGAGGTTGGCGATCAGCTTGCCGGCATTCGGGCATTCGGTGGTGTAGCCCTTGCGCACGTTGGTGAACACGGTGGCGGCGCCGAAGCCGCTGTCACCCATGCCGTCGAGATAGGTGATCTTCATGGCGCCCATCACCGGATGCGGCGTCCAGCCGAGGAAGGCAATCCACTCATTGTTCTTCATCGACTGTTCGGCCTGCGTCAGCATGCCGGCCTCCGAGGACTCGACGAGTTCGAAACCGTCGAGCTTGTCGGCGGGATTCTTGATCATGTCGAGGATGATGCGGTTGCCGTCATTGCCGGCTTCGATGCCGTAGATCTTGCCGTTGAACTTGTCTTTGAACTTGCCAAGGTCGGTCAGCGACTTGACGCCGGCATCCGCGACATAGGTCGGCACGACGATGCCGTAGCCGGCGCCGGTCAGGTTCGTGCTGATGGTCTCGACCGAGCCATCGGCGGTGTAGTCCTTGATGTCGTTGGTCATCGACGGCATCCAGTTGCCGAGGAAGACATCAAGATCCTTGTTCTTCAGCGACGCCATGGTCACGGGCACCGACAGCTGGATCACCTTCGGCTCGTAGCCGAGCGCGGTGAGCAGCACCGAGGCAACCCCGGTGGTCGCCTGGATGTCGGTCCAGCCGACATCGGAAAGACGCACGGTCTTGCAGCTTGCGGCGTCACCTGCAAAGGCAGCGCTCGTGGACAACAAAGCCGCCAGGCCGAGGCCGGCGGCGAAGGAATTCATACGCGACATAGTTAGTCTCCCATTGTGATTCTTTGGCGAAGCGTAGTTACGGTTTCTCTGCCCGCCTTGTTTTGTCAGCCAAACACCATTCTCGTGTAGATTCAAGCGTCAAGGCAATCACGATCAACGGCGCGGACTGGCCAATCAGCGACACGGTTGACGCTTTTGTCTTGCCAGACACGGGAGAGCCGGCTTTTTCAGGGGAATGCGGCGGCGACCCCTCCCCGCCTTGGGCCAAGTCGGCTTAAAAGAGCGGCATGGCCAAGCTCTATTTCCACTACGCGACGATGAATGCCGGCAAGACGACGATGCTCTTGCAGGCGTCGTACAATTATCGCGAGCGCGGCATGACGACGATGCTGTTCGTCGCCGGTCACTACCGCAAGGGCGACAGCGGCTTGATCTCATCGCGCATCGGGCTGGAGACCGAGGCCGAGATGTTCCGCGACGGCGACGATTTGTTCGCCCGCGTCGCCGAGCATCACGACCATACGACGGTGCATTGCGTCTTCGTCGACGAGGCGCAGTTCCTCGAGGAGGAGCAGGTCTGGCAATTGGCCCGCATCGCCGACCGGCTGAACATTCCGGTCATGTGCTACGGCCTGCGCACGGATTTCCAGGGCAAGCTGTTCTCAGGCTCGCGCGCGCTGCTGGCGATCGCCGACGATCTGCGCGAGGTGCGCACCATCTGCCGCTGCGGCCGCAAGGCAACAATGGTCGTGCGCCTCGGCGCCGACGGCAAGGTGGCCCGCCAGGGCGAACAGGTGGCGATCGGCAAGGACGTCTATGTTTCGCTCTGCCGCCGCCACTGGGAAGAAGAAATGGGCCGCGCCGCGCCCGACGATTTCATCGGCTTCATGAAATCCTGAGCCCCGATCCGCGTCAGGCGGCCGCGACACGCCATAGCGGAAACCGCCAGCCCAGCCGGACACCGAGCGTCGCCACGGCGATCAGCACCATGCCGGCGGCCTGCGCCGGTCCAAGCGGATGCCCGTAAATCGCCCAGTCGATGATGATGGCAACGACCGGATAGATGAAGGTGATGATGCCGATCACCGGCGTCGTCAGGCGCGGAAAGGCCGAGTTCATCAGCACATAGGCAATGCCGGTGTGCAGCACGCCGATGCTGACCAGCCAGCCCCATGAATGCGCGGGAACAGGCTCGCCGATCCCGGCGAAAGGGGCGAGCATGACGATCCCGACGATCGTCTGGCAAAGCACGGTGACCTCCGCGCGCTGCTGGCCCAGGCCCTTGGCGAGGATGGTCGCCACTGCGTAGAGCAGCGCTGCGACCAGCGTCAGCGCGATGCCCAGCGCCCATGCCGTGCCGGCCTGTGCATGCGAAACCACCAGCCCGCTGGCCAGCACGACGCCAAGGAACGCGCCAAGCATCCACAGGATCTGGTCGAGCGAGATACGCTCCTTGAGGAAGACCACGCCGATGATAACCACGAAGAACGGCTGGACGTGATAGACGATCGTCGTCGTGGCGATCGACGTCATGGCGAAGCCGGCGAAAAAGGCCGTCCAGCTCAGCACCATGCAGGCGCCGGCAAGTGCTGCCAGCGCCAGGCGGGTCAAGGACAGGGTGCGGTCTGGCAGATAACCACGCAGAAAGCACCATGCGCCGAGGAACATGGCGCCGAACACGCAGCGCCAGAACACGATCGTCACGGGATGCAGCCCCGCTTCCGTCACGAAGGCGCCAACCGTGCCGGCGATCGTCATCGCGAAGGCCAGGCTCGCGGCCGGAAAACGGGAGGTTGGCAGGTCCTTCATCGAAATCCCTCGGGACTATGCCTCGGACAGGCGAGACCCATCTGGCCAGCAGCATAGCTTTCAAACAAGCGAATAGATTTGGACCTAGCTATTCGATATGCTGATAGCACCATGGCTGCTCCGCTTGACCTCAATTTGCTGAAAACCTTCGTCGCCGTCGTCGAGAGTGGCAGCCTGTCCAATGCGGCACCGCGGGTCGGCCGCAGCCAGTCGGCGGTCAGCATGCAGATGCAGCGGCTGGAAGAGATGGTCGGCAACCAGCTTCTGGTGCGGGGACCGAGAACGGTTACCCCCAACGCCATCGGCGAGGACTTTCTCATCTATGCGCGCCGGCTGCTGAAGCTGTCGGACGAGGCCTGGGCGAGCGTCACCCGGCCGAAGGAGACGGGCAGCGTGCGCCTTGGCGTACCGGACGACTATGCCGCCTTCCTGCTGCCGCCCGTGCTCTCACGCTTCGCCGAGGATCATCCGCTGGTGACGGTGGAACTGATCTGCGAACAGTCGACCGCGCTGGTGAAAACCCTGGCGGAAGGCCGGCTCGATCTGGCGATCGTCACCCGTTTGCCGGAGCAGGCGCTCGAGGTGATTCGTCTGGAACGCTTCGTCTGGGTCGCCTCGCCAAACCATGTCGCATGGCAGACCGATCCCCTGCCCGTCGCGCTGTTCGAGCCCGGCTGCGCCGCTAGAATGAACGTCCTGCAGGCGCTTGGCGAAGCCGACCGATCCTATCGCTGCACCTATTCCAGCGCCTCGCTGCTTGGCCTGATCGCGGTGGTGCAGGCCGGGCTTGCGGTCGCGGGTCTCGCTCAACGCAGCGTGCCGCCATCGCTGCGCATCATCGGCGGCAATGAAGGGCTTCCCGTGCTGCCGGATCTCGAAATCGGCATTTTGCGCAACCCGCTGTCGACGACACCGGCGGTCGATCGGCTGCACGATTTCCTGCGCCGCGACCTCGCGCAACAGGCCTGAGATCGTCGTCCAGGCCTTGCCAATCCGCCACGATGCAGCGTTTGTTAAGGGCTTGGTCCTATAAGGCCGTCAGCCAGAGCTCCCCGGGGTCAGCCATGCTTCGAGCCATTTCCTCAGCCAGCCTTCTTCTCCTTGCCACCTCCATTGCCGCCCACGCCGGCGGCGACCCCGTGCAGGGCAAGCACGTCTTCAACCGCTGCATCGCCTGCCATGAAGCAGCCAGCGACCGCGACAAGGTCGGCCCGCATTTGCTGGGTGTCGTCGGCCGCACCGCCGGTACAGCCGAGAGCTTCCTTGGCCATTATTCAGAGGCAATGAAGAGTGCCGGGGCGAACGGTCTCGTCTGGGACGAGGCAAATCTTGCTGAATATCTCAGGGCGCCCAAGCTCAAGGTTCCCGGCAACAAAATGGCTTTTGGCGGCCTGACCAATGACGACGACATCGCCAATGTCATCGCCTATCTGAAGGCTGATCC
>NZ_JBFUGJ010000214.1:0-10454 GCF_056402975.1 Mesorhizobium sp. P3_A9
GACAATTACATACGGAGCGTATGAGGGTTAGATAAGCCATACGCGACGTATGTCAATTGGCATACGGAACGTATGTGGATAAGGCCAGACAGAATGCACAGACCCCGCAAGGAGATGATCGCAGAGACGCGCGCCAAGCTGATCGCCGCGGCCCGCCAGGCCTTCGGCACGACAGGCTATGCCGAGGCCTCGATGGATGATTTCACCGCATCCGCCGGACTGACGCGCGGCGCGCTCTATCATCATTTTGGCGACAAGAAGGGGCTTCTGGAGGCGGTTATCGCCGAAATCGACGGCGAGATGGCGGCCAGGGTGAATGAGGTCGCCTCGAAAGCGCCGACTCGCTGGCAACACTTCGTCGACGAATGTACGACCTATATCGAGATGGCGCTGGAGCCGGAAATCCAGCGCATCATGTTCCGCGATGGCCCGGCCGTGCTGGGCGATCCGGCGCAATGGTCCAATGCCAATGCCTGCGTCGGCTCAATGACCGATCATCTGACCGCGCTGCAGGGGGAAGGGGTGGTCGTCCGCAGCGTCGACCCCGAGACCGCCGCACGGCTGATCAACGGCGCCAGCAGCCAGGCGGCGCAGCGGATCGCCAATTCGAACGATCCCGAAGCGACATCGAAGATGGTGGTGGCGGCGTTCAAGCAGCTGCTTGAAGGCCTGCTCAGAAAACCAGCTTCATAACAGACCCAAATCCCCCGTTGGGCGCCTCGCTGGCCACCGCCCCGATTGACAATCTTCAGGCAGAGCGCATCCTCCGCAGCCATCTCTGAGGGGAGATTCGGAGCCATGTGGGATTTCGAGATCGGCCGGTCGGTGTCCATCATGATCAGGACCTGGCCGTTCATTGTCTTTCGCATGATCGTCTATTTCGGCATCACCCTGGCTTACATCATGGCGACCGGCACCGGCGCCTCTGTCGGCTACGGCGTCGGCCATATCTCCACCGATCCCGACGGCCCAATGTCCTTTGCCCTGTGGGGTGGCGTGGTCGGTTTCGGCATCGTCTCGATCGCCGTCTACTGGATCCGCGAATACATCCTCTACGTCGTCAAGGCCGGCCATATCGCCGTCATGGTCCATCTGATCGACGGCCGGGATGTTCCCGACGGCCAGAACCAGATCGCCTACGCAAAGCAGGTCGTCACCGAGCGTTTTGCCGAGGCCAACATCCTTTTCGTCGTCGACCAACTGGTCAAGGGCGCTATCCGCGCCATCACCGGCCTGCTCGGCGGCATCGCCGCTTTCCTGCCCATTCCAGGCCTGAGCGGCCTTGTCTCTTTCATCAACACGGTGATCCGTCTGTCGCTGACCTATGTCGACGAGATCATCCTCGGCTACAACATCCGCATCAATTCGTCCTCGCCCTTCGAGACGGCGCGGCAAGGCGTCGTGCTCTATGCCCAGAACGGCAAGACCATGGTCAAGAACGCCGTCTGGCTGGCGGTCATCATGTGGGGGGTGTCGTTCGTCATCTTTCTGCTGATGCTGGCTCCGGCCGCCGCCATTCTGTTCATGATGCCAGGGCAGCTCGCCGGCTGGGCCTTCGTGCTCGCCATCGTCTTCGCCTGGGCCTTCAAGGCGGCTTTCATCGAACCTTTCGCCATCGCTTGCCTGATGCAGGTCTATTTCAAGACCATCGCCGGCCAGGTGCCCGATCCGGCCTGGGACGCCCGGCTGGCCGAGGCGTCGTCGAAGTTCAGGGAACTCAAGGACAAGGCACTGGCCTCCTTTGGCGGCTCGCGCTGGGGCACGGCCGGCGCGACACGCTGATCGGCGGGCTGCGCCGGCGCAATAACAGCGGTGTTGAGGTCCGCCACCGCTGACTTGAGCCGCGCCTCGCCTTGCCCGCAAAACGTCTCGCTCATGATCAGTTCAGGCAGCGGCAGCCGCCTGCCCCAGCCATGCGTCTCGAGGTCCGGTTTCGGCGCGAACTCGGAAACGCGACCGACGCAGAGATAGGCGATCGGCGTCACGTGCTCGGGAATGGCCAGCAGGCTCTTCAGCGCTTGCGGCTCGATGATGCTGACCCAACCAACGCCGACGCCTTCGGCGCGCGCCGCCAGCCAGAAATTCTGCACCGCACAGACCGTGCTGTAGAGATCCATCTCCGGATTGTGCCAGCGTCCCAGCGGTGAGCCCAGTGAGCGCTGGCGGTCGCAAGTGATGCAGATGTTGAGCGCGCTTTCGCAGATGCCTTCCAGCTTGAGTTTGCGGTAGAGCGCCTGTCTTTCGGCCTCGATCGCGGGCAATTCCTGCTCGCGGGCGGCCAGGAACAGGTCACGTACCTCCGCCCGTCGCGCGGCATCGCGAATGACGATGAAATTCCACGGCTGCATGAAGCCGACAGACGGTGCGTGATGGGCGGCAAGCAGCAAGCGCGCCAGCACCTCGTCGTCGAGTGCAGTGGGCAGGAAATGGCTGCGCACGTCGCGCCGAGTGAACATGGCGCGGTAGACCGCGTCGCGCGCCATCTGGTCAAATCCGTCGCCCATAGGAGCGGTCATGGTTTCCGGCATCGCTTGTCCCCTTGCGATTGCAATCCATGTCCTCCGCCTGACCATGCGGATGACGATGCCTGCCAGGCCGGTCTTCTGGCTTGGGATCAACCCGCGTCCGGTGCCTTCCCGTCATCGACAGTGGCATTTACCGGCGCGGTCCCCCTCACAGCGTTGGGCACGCCACGGAATTCAACCGTGTTCCCGATTCTCCCGCTTGCGCGGGCACCAGGCAGTGGCCGCGACCTTACGCCGAAGCGCCGGCAGCGCCAATCCCCGCAGCGACGCCAATGGACGCAGGCATGATTTTCCCCAGCCATCAAGCGGCAACGCATGGCCATCGTGGCGCCGGGGCACTAGATAGGGGGCATGACAACCCGTCTTTACACCCACCCGATCTTTCTTGAGCACATCACGCCGCCCGGCCATCCCGAGCGGCCGGATCGCTTGCGCGCCATTGAGCGCGTGCTCGATGACGAGGCCTTCGCCGCACTTGACCGCGTCAAGGCGCCGGAGGGCGACGAGGCCACGATCCTCTACGCCCATCCCGCCGATTTCGTCGCGCGCATCCGCGCCGCCATTCCCGAAGAGGGCCTTGCCCGCGTCGATGCCGACACCACCGCCAGCCCGAAAAGCTGGCAGGCAGTGATCACCGCGATCGGTGCCGCCAACGCCGCTGTCGACGATGTCTTTACCGGCCGTGCCGACAATGTCTTCGTTGCCGCGCGGCCGCCCGGCCACCATGCCGAAAAGAACACGGCGATGGGCTTCTGCTTCTTCAACACGGCGGCGATCGCCGCGCGCTATGCGCAGAAGAAGCATGGCGTCGAGCGTGTTGCCGTCGTCGATTGGGACGTCCACCACGGTAACGGCACGCAGGATATTTTCTGGGACGATCCGTCGGTGCTCTATTGCTCGACGCACCAGATGCCGCTTTATCCTGGCACCGGCGCGAAGAGCGAGACCGGCGCCGGCAACATCGTCAACGCGCCTTTGGCGCCGCAGACCGGCAGCGAGGTGTTTCGCGATGCCTTCCTGTCGCGCGTGCTGCCGGCGCTCGACAATTTCGCGCCCGATCTGATCATCATTTCGGCCGGCTTCGACGCGCACCATCGCGACCCGCTGGCCGAGATCAATCTGACCGAGGATGATTTCGACTGGGCGACCGGCCAGCTGATGCAACGCGCCGCCCGCCACAGCGGCAACCGGCTCGTCAGCCTGCTCGAGGGCGGCTACGATCTGCAGGGACTGGCATTTTCGGTCGCCGCCCATGTCGGCCGACTGATGAAAGGATGAACGATGGCTGCTGAGACCAACGAAGACGTCAAGGCGATGAGCTTCGAGCAGGCACTCGACGCGCTGGAGAAGATCGTCGATGATCTGGAGCGTGGCGACGTGCCGCTCGACCAGTCGATCCGGATCTATGAGCGCGGCGAGGCGCTGAAGGCGCATTGCGACCGGCTGCTGAAGGCCGCCGAGGACAAGGTCGAAAAGATCAGGCTGTCGCGCGACGGCAAGCCGGTCGGCACCGAGCCGCTCGACGCGGACTGAGGCACGAACAGCCTTACCGCTTTTGGACACGATCTTGGTTGAGGATTAA
This sequence comes from Mesorhizobium sp. P3_A9, assembly GCF_056402975.1. Taxonomy (NCBI): domain Bacteria; kingdom Pseudomonadati; phylum Pseudomonadota; class Alphaproteobacteria; order Hyphomicrobiales; family Phyllobacteriaceae; genus Mesorhizobium; species Mesorhizobium sp. P3_A9. Next base: position 4,108 of record NZ_JBFUGJ010000214.1, read on the forward strand.
GCTCGTCCCGATTGAAACGGCTCCAGGACAAGAGGAGATACGGAAGCGATGTGCAGAAACATCAAGACCCTGTTCAATTTYGATCCRCCGGCAACCAGTGACGAAGTGCGCGACGCGGCCCTTCAGTTCGTSCGCAARYTGAGCGGAACGACGCGGCCGTCGAAGCAGAACCAGCACGCGTTCGACCACGCGGTCGAAGCCATCGCGGCATCCGCGCGCGAACTTCTCGATTCGCTCGAAACCCATCAGCATCCCCGCAATCGCGAAGAGGTGGCGGCCAAGCTGAAGGCAAAGGCGGCGATCCGCTTTGCCTGACGCGGCCAAAGCGGCCACTGAGCGTTGACAAGGAGAGTTCATGAGCTTCTTCCCCGGGAAAGACCCTGAAGCAGGCGATGCCTTTGCCAGCGACCAGATCGAGCTGATGGTCATCCCGAACGCCAAGGACATTGGCGGTTTTCAGGTGCGCCGCGCCTTGCCGACCGCCAAGAGGCGGCTGGTCGGGCCGTTCATCTTCTTCGACCGCATGGGCCCGGCGATCCTGCGCGGCGGCCAGGCGATGGATGTCCGCCCGCATCCCCATATCGGCCTGTCGACGGTGACCTATCTGTTCGACGGCAAGATCCGGCATCGCGATTCGCTGGGCACCGAAATGGTCATCCAGCCCGGCGATGTGAATTTGATGACCGCCGGCCGCGGCATCGTCCACTCCGAGCGTACGCCCGAGGAATTGCGTGGTGCGCCGATGTCGATCTCCGGCCTGCAGACATGGCTGGCCTTGCCGGACGGCAAGGAGGAAGTGGCGCCGTTGTTCGAGAACACGGCCGCGTTGCGGCTGCCCGAGATCGACGCCGAAGGCGTCCGCGGCCGTGTCGTCATCGGTGACTTCCAGGGGCTGCGCTCCCCGGTGCGGGCCGATACCGAGACGCTCTATGCCGATCTCAGACTGGCGCCGGGCGCCAGCGTGAAGATCCCGGCCGATGCGGAAGAGCGCGCCATCTATACGCTGGAAGGTGAGGTCGCGATYTCMGGCGAYSKCTTTCCGGCCGARCGGCTGCTGGTGTTCCGGCCCGGTGACGAGATCGTCGTATCCTCGGATACCGGCGCGCATTTCATGCTGTTCGGCGGTGCCTCGCTCGGCTCGCAGCGCTACATCTGGTGGAATTTCGTTTCCTCGTCGAAGGAACGCATCGAACAGGCCAAGCAGGAATGGAAGACGGGCCGCTTCGATATCGTTCCCGGAGATGAGGAAGAGTTCATCCCGCTGCCGGAAAACTAAGGAATATCGCCCAAAAGCGGCCCGGTTTCGGGACCACGATAGGCATGAAAACAAGGACTTGAAAGCGCGGGCATAAGCTGTTTCGACGCGCTGTCCTTTCGGGAGCAGGCCCGCGTCACTGACACGCATTTACTTTCGCAGGCCGGCGGCCTATCCCGCCGTTGAACAGAAAGCCTGAGACCCGTGAACGCAACGCCGCATACGCCGCTTCTCGACAAGGTCCGCATCCCGGCGGATTTGCGCGCGCTTGACGAAAGCGCATTGCCGCAACTGGCGTCCGAGCTGCGGCTCGAACTGGTCGATGCGGTGTCCCGCACCGGCGGTCATCTCGGCGCCGGCCTTGGTGTGGTCGAGCTGACGGTGGCGCTGCACTATGTCTTCAACACGCCGGACGACCGGCTGATCTGGGATGTCGGCCACCAGGCYTATCCGCACAAGATCCTGACCGGCCGCCGCGACCGCATCCGCACGCTGCGCCAGGAAGGCGGCCTGTCCGGCTTCACCCGCCGTGCGGAGAGCGAATACGATCCGTTCGGTGCGGCCCATTCCTCGACGTCGATCTCGGCCGGCCTCGGCATGGCSGCYGCSCGCGAYCTCTCCGGYGGCCRCAAYAATGTCATTGCCGTCATCGGCGACGGCGCCATGTCGGCCGGCATGGCCTATGAGGCGATGAACAATGCCGGCGCGCTCGATGCSCGGCTSATCGTYATCCTCAACGACAACGACATGTCGATCGCSCCGCCGACCGGCGCCATGAGYGCCTATCTGGCGCGYCTGGCCTCCGGCAAGGCCTATGCCGGCCTGCGCGACTTCGGCAAGAAGCTGACGTCTTACCTCGGCAAGCGTGCCGATCGGGCGATCACTAGGGCGGTCGAGCATGCGCGCGGCTATGTCACCGGCGGCACTTTGTTCGAGGAACTCGGCTTCTATCACATCGGCCCGATCGACGGTCACAATCTCGAACATCTGATCCCGGTTCTGAAGAACGTCCGCGACAATGGYGAAGGCCCGGTGCTGATCCATGTCGTCACCCAGAAGGGCAAGGGCTATGSGCCGGCGGARGCCGCCGCCGACAAATATCACGGCGTCAACAAGTTCGACGTCATCACCGGCGCGCAGGCCAAGGCGCCGGCCAACGCGCCGGCCTACACAAAGCTGTTCGCCGAAAGCCTGATCCAGGAGGCCCGCGAGGACGACCGTATCGTCGCCGTCACCGCCGCCATGCCGAACGGCACCGGGCTTGACCTGTTCGGCGAAGTGTTCCCATCTCGGACCTTCGATGTCGGCATCGCCGAACAGCATGCGGTGACCTTCGCCGCTGGCCTCGCGACCGAAGGCTACAAGCCGTTCGCGGCGATCTATTCGACTTTCCTGCAGCGCGCCTACGATCAGGTCGTGCACGACGTCGCGATCCAGAAACTGCCGGTGCGCTTCCCAATTGATCGCGCCGGTTTCGTCGGCGCCGATGGCGCCACCCATTGCGGCGCCTTCGACACCACTTTCTTGGCAAGCCTGCCGGGCTTTGTCGTGATGGCCGCAGCCGACGAGGCGGAACTGCGCCACATGGTGCGCACSGCGGCAAGCTATGATGACGGCCCGATCGCCTTCCGCTACCCGCGCGGCAACGGCGTCGGCGTCGACATGCCGGAGCGCGGCTCGGTCCTCGACATCGGCAAGGGCCGCATCGTCCGGGAAGGCAGCAAGGTGGCGCTGCTGTCCTTCGGCACACGGCTGCAGGATTGCCTGATCGCTGCCGAGGAACTCGGCGCGGCCGGGCTTTCGACCACCGTCGCCGATGCACGCTTCGCCAAGCCGCTCGACGAGGATCTGATCCGGCGGCTGGCCCGCTCGCACGAGGTTCTGGTGACGGTGGAGGAGGGCGCCATTGGCGGCTTCGCCAGCCACGTGCTGCAGTTCCTTGCTCATGAAGGACTGCTGGAAAGCGGCCTGAAGGTACGCCCGCTGGTGCTGCCCGATATCTTCGCCGACCACGCCAAGCCGGAAAAGATGTACGCCGATGCCGGTCTCGATGCCGCCGGCATCGTGCGCACGGTCTTCGTCGCGCTCGGGCACAGCACACGCGCTCAACGCGCCTGAATCAAAATCTCAAGCGCTTGAATCAGTTTGCCGGCTTGATTTCTTAACGCATTGTTTACGCTGCCGTTTGGCGCTTTGCTTACCGTGTCTCTTGGCCGTTTTTCAACGGCGCCCTGCTAGATCGTGTTCAGGCAGGGAGACAATAACAATGAGAACGCTTCTGTATGGCGTGGCGCTTTCAGCCGCCATCGCGGCACCGGCCGCCGCCGAAACACGCTTTGACCGCAATCTCGAAAAGGCGGCGGTGGGCATCGTCGCCAGCAAGATGGGCGATATCAGGGGCGGCTTTTCCTACAAGCAGGTGCCGCAGCTTGTGGTCCTGCCCGATCCCGTGCCTGCGTCAGCGGTTGCGTCTGAGCATCCAAATGAGCAAGCTTCAGGGGATCGGCATGACGGTCTGTCTCCCGCCGTCGAGCGCCAGGTGTCCCGCACCATTTTCTAGAACCACATATCGCGCACGCAACGGCCGTCGCGCGGCAGGTCGTCGTATGTCTCGAGGCCATCGAAATGGTCGATCGGCAGATCGGCGACGGCCTCCGGCGGCGCCAGCCGTACATTGACGGCGATGCGTATGCGACCGGAGGCACCGGCGCGCAGGCCGCGCCAGGCCAGCACGCAAGCGCAGGTCGGGCAGAACAGGATTTCGAGCGACGGCGTGTCCTTTCCGGCGCGCGTATAACTGCCCGTCGGGCCTGCAACACGGATGCGTTCGTCAACATAATCATAGGCCCAGAGCGTGCCATAGCGCCGGCAAAGCGTGCAGTTGCAGGCTGTGATCGGCCCAGGATCGCCCTCCAGGGTCCAGTGGGTTGCACCACAGTGGCAGGTTCCCGTCAGCATTCTCTCTCCCCCGGGTTTTGACGATAGAGGGCTCTCCCTTGACCACTATCTTGCCGGACCCGCTGCGATGCGCGCAAGCGGTTGTGCGGTTCGGTCCGTTCGCCGCTGTTTCCATGTTCCGCCCCAATGTCCTTGCCTTCACTGCCGGCTTTCGCCATGAAGGCCGATGAACTTGCCTTTGCCAGCCAGCACACGCCAGCGGCTCGACGATTTGCTCGTCCAGCGCGGCCTGTTTGCCAGTCGCTCGCGTGCCCGCGACGCGGTCGAGCGTGGCACCGTGACGGTTGACGGCGCCATTGCCCGCAAGCCCGGTCAGAACGTTTCGCCGCAATGCCTTGTTGCCATCGACGATCCGGCACAGGGCTATGTCTCGCGCGCGGCGCTGAAGCTGATCGGCGGGCTTGACCATTTTAGTCTCGACCCAGCCGGCCGCGAAGCGCTCGACATTGGAGCCTCGACCGGTGGGTTTACTCAGGTGCTGCTCGAACGTGGTGCGTCCCATGTCACGGCAATCGATGTCGGACACGGCCAGATGCACCCCGATGTCGGCAAGGATCCGCGCGTGACGGTCGTCGAGGGGCTGAATGCACGCGATCTCACCATCGCCGATCTTGCCGGCCGTGTTCCGGATTTCATCGTTTCCGACGTCAGCTTCATCTCGCTCAAACTGGCGCTGCCGCCGGCGCTCGCCCTTGCAGAACCTGGGGCTGCAGCGGTCTTTCTGGTCAAGCCGCAATTCGAGGCGGGTCGCGAGGCGATCGGCAAGGGCGGTCTGCTGAAAGATCCCTTCGATGCCGCCCGTGTCGCCGGCCTGCTGCAGGATTGGCTGGACGCCGTTCCAGGCTGGCGCTCGCTCGGTTTGCATCTGTCGCCGATCGATGGCGGCGACGGCAATCGTGAATTCCTGCTCGGTGGGATCAAGGATCGATGAGTACGCGCTTCACCATCAAAAAGCTGGGCGCCCAAGGCGATGGCATTGCCGAGACTGAAAGCGGCGATCTGTTCATCCCCTTCACGCTGCCGGGCGAGACCGTCACCGCCGCGCGCGAAAGGGACCGCGCCACGTTGATGGCCGTGCTGGAGGCCTCGCCGCTGCGCATCGAACCCGCCTGCCGCCATTTCACCGAATGTGGCGGCTGTGCCCTCCAGCATTTCGAGGCCGAAGCCTATCGCCAGTGGAAACGCGACAAGGTGGTGCACGCCCTGAAGGGCTTCGATTGCGACATTGATCCGCTGGTCGCCTGCGCACCGCACACGCGCCGCCGTGTCGTGCTTGCCGCCCGGCGCGGCGATAAGGGTATGTTGCTTGGCTTCAACCGCCATCTATCGCCGGAAATCATCTCCATATCCGAATGCCCGATCTCGCTGCCCGAGATCGTTGCCGCACTCGACCGGTTGCGGGCGCTCGCCGACCTGATATGCGCCACCACCAAATCGTTCCGGATGGCGGTCACTGTGACGGGTTCGGGCCTTGATGTCGCGGTACATGAATCCGGCAAACTCGGCGAACACCAGCGCCGCATCGCCTCCAATTTTGTCCTTGCGCAAGGCTTTGCCAGACTGTCCATCGACGATGAGATTGTCATCGAGCCGAGGAAGCCTGTGGTCATGTTCGGCAGCGTCGCTGTCGCCGTGCCGCCGGGTGCCTTCCTGCAGGCGACCGAGGTCGCCGAACAGACCATGGCCGACATCGTCGGGGGACATCTGAAGCGCGCCAAGAAGGTCGCTGATCTTTTCGCCGGTTGCGGTAGCTTTGCCTTGCGGTTGGCCGCGAAGTCGGAAGTGCATGCCGTGGAGGGCGATGCGGCGGCACTTTCAGCGCTGGACAAGGGATCACGCTTCGCAACCGGCCTGAAGCGGGTGACGGGCGAACGCCGCGACCTGTTCCGCCGGCCGCTGACGTTCAAGGAGTTGAACGCCTTTGACGGGCTTGTCTTCGATCCGCCGCGCGCGGGCGCCGAGGACCAGTCGAAGCAGATCGCCCGCTCGGATGTTCCCTTGGTTGCCGCGGTGTCCTGCAACCCGGTGACACTGGCGCGCGACCTGCGCATCCTCATCGATGGCGGCTATCAACTGAAAAGCGTMACSCCGATCGACCAGTTCCTGTGGTCGYCSCATGTCGAAGCCGTCGCTC
>NZ_JBFUGJ010000215.1:0-10427 GCF_056402975.1 Mesorhizobium sp. P3_A9
GCTCTGCGCAGGGTGGTCTACATGGCAGCGCTCACCGCCAGCCGCTCAAATCCCGTACTCAGAGCCTTCCACCAGCGTCTCATTGCCAACGGCAAGCAACCAAAGGTCGCCATCGTCGCCGTGGCCCGAAAGATTATGACCATCCTCAGCGCCATGCTTCGACACAACCAACCCTGGTGTCCAGACAAAGCCTGAAAACACAGTTGCTCATCCGTCGCCTTCGGCGACACCTTCTCCCACAAGGGGAGAAGGAAGAGACGCTCTTCAACCTCAATAAATATCAAAGTCGAAATACTTGGCCTGGATCTTCTTGTAGGTGCCGTCGGCGACGATGGCGTCGATGGCCGCATTGAGCTTGTCGCGAAGTTCTGTGTCTTCCAGACGCACGGCGATGCCGGCTTGAGTCTCGGTGCCCTTGACGTCGCCGATCAGCTTGCAGCAGCCGTCGCTTGCCTTCTTCAACCAGTCCACCAGCACGAACTTGTCCGAGATCACGGCATCAAGCCGGCCGTTGGTCAGGTCAGTGATCGCCTCTTCCTGGGTTGGGTAGAGTTTTGCCTCCGCACCCGCCTTGCCATAGGTATTCTGGGCATAATCGGCCTGTGTGGTCGAAGCCTGGGCGCCGACGGTCTTGCCGGCAAGTGCCGCCGGATCGGTCGAGGTCAGTTCGCTGTCCTTCGGCGCCACCAAGGCGAGCGGCGTGGTGTAGTATTTGTTGGTGAAGGCGACCTGCTTCTTGCGCTCTTCGGTGATGCTCATCGAGGCGATAATGGCGTCGAACTTCTTGGCCTGCAGAGCGGGGATGATGCCATCCCAATCCTGGGTGACGATTTCGCATTCGACCTTCATCTGCGCGCACAACGCATTGGCGATGTCGATGTCGAAGCCGACAACCTTGCCGTCAGAAGTAATGGTGTTGAATGGCGGATAGGCACCCTCGGTGCCGATTTTCAATTTCTCGGCAGCCTGCGCCGACAGAGAGCCGGCCGCAATCGCCAACAAGGCAGCGCCTGCCGCCGATAGGATCCATCTTGAAATCTGCATTTTCTTGTTCCCCTTGAGCGCCGCATCCGGGCGACCGACAAACCAGCCAAGCATGATGTGCCAGCGCAGGCAAGTATTTTGCCTGCCGGTAACCGGAGCTCAGCGCGCGGCGCGGAAATGCTTGGAGAGCTTCAGGCCCTGGGCCTGGTAGTTGGAGCCGAGATCGGTGCCGTAGAGCGCCTGCGGCCGCTTCAGCATATGCTCGTAGACCAGCCGGCCGACGATCTGGCCATGGTCGAGGATGAACGGCACTTCGTGGCTGCGCACTTCGAGCACCGCCCGGCTGCCTGTGCCGCCTGATGCCGAATGGCCGAAGCCCGGATCGAAGAAGCCGGCATAGTGGACGCGGAATTCGCCAACCAGCGGATCGAACGGCGTCATTTCGGCGGCGTAGAGCGGCGGCACATGCACCGCCTCCTGGCTGACGAGGATGTAGAATTCATCGGGATCGAGCACCAGTTCGCCGGCTCCGCTCTTGTGGATCGGTTCCCAGAAATCGACGACCTCTTGGGCCGCGCGCTTGTCAACATCGACAAGGCCGGTGTGATGCTTGCCGCGATAGCCGACCAGCCCGTCGCTGTCGCCATTGAGGTCGATCGACAGCGCGATGCCGCCGCCGGAAATATTCGGCGGTTCGGTGGCGACCAGCATCTCGGCGCGGTGCAGTTCATGCAACTCCGCTTCCGACAGCAGCGCGTTGCCGGTGCGGAAACGGATCTGCGATAGGCGCGAGCCGGTGCGCACGACGATCGGGAAGGTGCGCGGGCTGACTTCCAGGTAGAGCGGACCGTTGTAGCCCGCAGCGATCTTGTCGAACTCGTGGCCGCGGTCGGTCATGACACGGGTGAAGATGTCGAGCCGTCCGGTCGAGCTTTTCGGATTGGCTGAGGCGGAAATCTCGGCAGGCAATGCCAGGCTTTCGAGCAGCGGCACGATGTAGACGCAGCCGGTTTCCAGCACCGCGCCTTCGGCAAGATTGATCTCGTGCAGCTTCAGCCGGTCGAGCTTTTCCGAAACCTTGTGGTTGGGGCCGGGCAGGAAGGAGGCCCGCACCCGCCAGGCCTTGTCGCCCAACCTCAGATCGAGGCTGGCCGGCTGGATCTGGTCGGCATCGAGCGCGCGCGACGACTTCAGCGCGCCGGACTGGAACAGCGCGGAAATGTCTTGATCGGGAAGAATGCCTGTCTGCCGCAAAGGCTGGCTCCGTTCCAACTGGTACAAACCTCTTAATCAAGCCGGCAATTGACGCAAGCGCGGCGCGGGTCTAAAGGGTCGTTATCCCGTGGTGATTTGGCCGGTCGGCTTGCAGCCACGTTAAACAAGTCGCTAAAGGACCGTTGGCCGCGAGGCCGTATGGACCGGTTGCGACTTTCGCGGCCGGTTTTTTTGTGTCTGGAAACAAAAGCGATGAGCAGCAAGAAGCGCAACTGGAAGCCTCAGACAGCCCTCGTGCATGGCGGAACCCTGCGTTCCCAATTCGGCGAGACCTCCGAGGCAATGTATCTGACGCAGGGCTACGTCTATGAAACGGCGCAAGCCGCCGAAGCTCGTTTCAAGGGTGAGGAACCCGGCTTCATCTATTCGCGCTACGCCAACCCGACCGTCGACATGTTCGAAAAGCGCATGTGTGCGCTCGAAGGCGCCGAGGACGCGCGCGCCACGGCATCCGGCATGGCCGCGGTGACGGCGGCCCTGCTGTGCAGCGCCAAGGCCGGCGATCATATAGTCGCGGCTCGCGCGCTGTTCGGCTCCTGCCGCTGGGTGGTCGAGACGCTGGCGCCGCGCTACGGCATCGAGGCGACGCTGGTCGACGGCACCGACATCGCCAACTGGGAAAAGGCGGTTAGGCCCAACACAAAACTGTTCTTCCTGGAAAGCCCGACCAATCCGACGCTGGAAGTGGTCGACATCGCCGCCGTCGCCTCGCTTGCCAACTCGATCGGCGCGCGGCTTGTGGTCGACAATGTCTTCGCCACGCCGTTGCAGCAGAAGCCGCTGCAGCTCGGCGCCCACATCGTCGTCTATTCGGCGACCAAGCACATCGACGGCCAGGGCCGCTGTCTCGGCGGCGTGATCCTGTCCGACAAGAAGTGGATCGACGAGAACCTGCACGATTATTTCCGCCACACCGGCCCCAGCCTATCGCCGTTCAACGCCTGGACGCTGCTCAAGGGTCTGGAGACGCTGCCGGTGCGCGTGCGCCAGCAGACGGAGAGCGCCGGCAAGATCGCCGATTTCCTGGCCGAGCAGCCGCAGATCGCTCGCGTCATCTATCCCGGCCGCGCCGACCACCCGCAAGCTGATATCGTCAAGAAGCAGATGTCGGGCGGCTCGACGCTGATCTGCCTCGACGTCAAGGGCGGCAAGCAGGCGGCCTTCGCCCTGCAGAACGCGCTCGACATCGTGCTGATCTCGAACAACCTTGGCGATGCCAAGAGCCTGATCACCCATCCGGCAACGACCACCCACAAGAATTTGAGCGACGAGGCCCGCGCCGAACTCGGCATCGGGCCTGGCACGCTCAGGCTGTCGGTCGGCCTGGAGGACACCGACGATCTTCTGGAAGACATCGCGCAGGCGCTGAAGGCCGCAAAATAGACCCAGTCGAGGCAGCTCGTCCGCGCCGCGATCAGGCGCGCGACGGCGTCTCTTCCAGCTCGGCTGCCTTGGTGCCGATGGTCATGGCGTTGCCGCGCCAGTCGACAGCGCCGCCGAGCCAGCCGCGGACCCACATGGCTGGAAGCATCAAGTCCCGCGCAATCATCGCCGCGACTGTGCGCGACGACAGGTACCAGCCTTTGGACCAGGCCAGGGCACATTCCGGAAGGTAGAAGGCCGTTAGTACGGCGATGGCCGTCAGCGGCAAGCTGACGCCGGCACTTGCCGCCGCAATCAGCGCAAGCACCAGCGGCACCACCGCGCCGGTCAGGATTTCGGGCGCGAAGAACCGCGGAAAGGTGACGCGGCGCAGGCGCGCCCAGCGGGCCTGGCGCGACCAGATCACGCCAAGCGTGCGCCGACCGAGCGGCTGCTCGAAGGGCGCTGCGACGAGATTGACGCATAGGCCAAGTCCATTGACCAGCTTGGTCGCGGCGGCGTCCTCGGCGATTTCGGCCGCCAGCGCTCGGATGCCGCCATTGGCATCCAGCATCGGCTTGTTCCACAACATGCTCTTGCCCTGGGCAAAGCCGAGGCCGAGCGCCTCGCCGGCATACTGCCAGCGAGCCTGCAGCGTGTTGAGGAAGGCGCATTCGACCTCGGCCCAAAAACCGTCCGGCCGCGAACCGATCGGTGTCGAGCAGACAAGGCCGGTATCCGTCCGCCACGCCGCCATCAGATGCTGAACGTAGTCTCTCGGCATCAGCACGTTGGAGTCGGCCAGGACGACCCAGTTGTGCCGCGCGGCTTCCCAGCCTTTGACGCAATTGTTGAGCTTGGGATTGGCGCTGACGCGATCGTCCCCGATCAACAGCCGAGCCGGCACTTTTGGAAAGCGGCCAATGGCGGCGCGGATCAACCTGACCACCGGATCGTCGACATGGGCGACGCAGAAGATCAGCTCGTAGCGCGGCCAGTCGAGCGAGAAGGCGCGCTCCAGCGTCTCCTGCGTGAACGGCTCGACGCCGCGCGACGGCACGATAATCGACACCGGCGGCGATTTGCCAGCTGGCCGTGCGATCGTGCTGCGCCGTTTCAGTTGCGAAGCGGCGAGCAGGATGCTGGCAGCGTTTGAAAGGACAAGGGCAGTCGAAAGCGAGGCGGCTATGAGAGTGAGTTCCATCGAGATCTGGTCACTCCAGAAGAGGCGGCCCGCACCGTGGCAGTTTTCAACAGTTCGACAGAGCGCCGAGTCGCCCGGTGCATGCACCCCACCATTGTCGTGTGTCACTTAAATGACATTCTTTGCCGGCACCTGCGTTTCAAAGTCAGGCGCGACAAGACGCGCACGTTGACCTGCTCGCCGGGAGCGCCGAAAGGTATCGGATTGTTTTGGAGCCGCTTATGTACCGCGCCGTCACGCGCAACATCGAAGTGCAGGTCAGGCCGTTCTACCTTGAGGATCGCTCGGATCCTTCCGAGAACCGTTATGTCTGGGGCTATCAGATAACGATCGACAACCAGTCGGACGAATTCGTGCAGCTTCTGTCGCGTTATTGGCACATCACCGACGGTGCCGGCCGGGTCGAGGAGGTGCGCGGCCCAGGCGTCGTCGGCGACCAGCCCGAACTCAATCCCGGCGACAGTTATCAGTACACGTCGGGCTGCCCGCTCTCGACCCCGTCAGGCATCATGGTCGGGCGCTACACGATGCGCAACAAGCGGGGCGAAACTTTCGATATCGCCATCCCGGCGTTTTCGCTGGATCTGCCGGGGACGAGGCGGACGGTGAATTAGCGTCTTTCTCCCCGTTCCACGGGGAGAAAGACGCTCCTTTACTGCGCAGCGAATTCCGCCGGGTCGAAATCGTACTGCGTCGAGCAGAATTCGCAGGCGACGTGGATACCGCCATCCTCGGTGCTGTCCTTGATCTCCTGCGCGGAAAAACCCTCCAGGATACCGCGGATCTTGTCGCGCGAGCACGAGCACTGGTCGGCGACGGGAACGCCGCCGAAGACCCGCACGCCATGCTCGTGGAACAGGCGATAGAGCAGCCGCTCGGCGCCGATCGTCGGATCGATCAGCTCGGTCGGCTCGATGGTGCCGAGCAGCGCCAGCAACTCCTGCCAGGAATTGTCGGCCGGATCATGGATCTCCTCGCGCGGATCGCCATCGCCACCGGGCAGGTCCGGAACGCGCATGCGCTCAGGCGACTGCGGCAGGAACTGCGCCAGGATACCGCCGGCGCGCCACTGTTCGCGCGCGCCGCCAGGGCCCGGCGTCAACAGCTTGGCGACCGAAAGCCTGATATCGGTCGGGATCTGTTCCGACTGGCGGAAATAGGTGCGTGCTGCATCTTCCAGCGTTTCGCCGTCGAGCTGGACGATGCCCTGATAGCGCTGCGTGTGGGCGCCCTGGTCGATGGTCAGCGCCAGCACGCCGCTGCCGAGCAGCGTCTGCTGGGACGTTTCGCCCGCCGCGACCAATGCCTCGAGCCGGTCGGCGTCAAAGCGTGCATAGGCGCGCAATGCCGAGGGCGTGGAGAAATCCGCCACCAGCATGTCGACCGGCCCGTCGGTGCGGGTCTGCAGGATGAACTTGCCCTCGAACTTGAGCGAGGTGCCAAGCAGCACCGTCAGCACACAGGCTTCCGCCAGCAGGCGGGCAACCGGTTCGGGATAATCATGGCGGCTGAGGATGGCGTCGAGCATCGGCCCGAGCTGCACGGTGCGACCGCGCACGTCGAGCGGGCCGACCTCGAACGGCACGACATGGTCGTCGCCGGCATAGCCGAACTCGCCGAGTTTGGGGTGATGTTCAGTCACTTGATGCATTTCCAACATGACAAAGCTCCAGGGCGCGGCCATGCGACCCGGAGAGGCACATGCGTCCAAACGCGCTTGATTTGCGTGATGCGGCGCAGATAGGCATCGCGCCCCCGCAGATCAAGCGCCCAGACACTTCACGCGCCCAAACACCAGGCAAGCACCGCCTTCTGGGCGTGGAGCCGGTTCTCGGCCTCGTCGAAGACCACCGAATGCGGGCCGTCTATGACCTCGTCGGTTACTTCCTCGCCGCGATGCGCCGGCAGGCAGTGCATGAACAGCGCATCCGGCTTGGCATGCGCCATCAGCTTGGCATTGACCTGGTAGGGCGAAAACACGTTGTGACCGCGGGCGCGATGCTCCTGGCCCATCGACACCCAGCAATCGGTGACGATGCAGTCGGCCTGGTCGACGGCTTCCTCGGGCGAGCGGGTGAAGTGCAGCTTGCCGCCATTCGCCTCGGACCAGTCGATATGCTTCTGTGCCGGCTCGCTGCCTTCGGGCACGGCGACGTTGAGGTTGAAGCGGAACCGCGCCGAGGCTTCGAGCAGCGAATGCAGCACATTGTTGCCGTCGCCGGTCCAGGCGATGGTCTTGCCGGCCACCGGACCGCGATGCTCCTCGAAGGTCATGATGTCGGCCATCAGCTGGCAAGGATGGGTGTCATCCGTCAGTCCGTTGATCACCGGAACGGTGGCATTCTCGGTCAGCTCCAGCAGCCGCTCATGCGAGGTGGTGCGGATCATGATGGCGTCGACATAGCGCGACAGCACCTTGGCGGTATCGGCGATGGTTTCGGAGCGGCCGAGTTGCATTTCGGTGCCGGTCAGCATGATGGTCTCGCCGCCAAGCTGACGCATGCCGACGTCGAAGGAGACGCGTGTGCGCGTCGATGGCTTGTCGAAGATCATCGCCAGCACCTTGCCTTCGAGCGGCCTTGTCCGCTCGCCGGCCTTGAGGCGTGCCTTTCGCACCACCGCGTCGTCCAGCATGAAGCGCAGGTCGCCCTCGGAAACGGTGGAGAGATCGGTGAAATGGCGAACGGACATCAGCAATATTCCGGAATTACTTCGCGGCGGCCGCGGCGATGGCATCTGCCAGGCCTTTGGCACCGGCGCGGATGCGGTTGAGCGCTTCGTGGATCTCGGCGTCGGTGACGGTGAGCGGCGGCAAAAGGCGAATGACGTTGTCGCCGGCCGGAACCGTCAGCAAATGCTGGTCGCGCAGCGCCATGTTCACCTTGGTGTTGGGCATGGCGCATTTAAGGCCAAGCATCAGGCCGGTGCCCCTGATGTCCTCGATGACATCGGGAAACTCGTCGGCGACCGCCGCCAGACCTTGCTTCATCAGCAGCGCCTTGCGCTGGACGTCTTCGAGGAAGCCGTCTTCCAGCACCACATCGAGCACGGCGTTGCCGACCGCCATCGCCAGCGGGTTACCGCCGAAGGTGGTGCCGTGCACGCCCGACGTCATGCCGACCACAGCCTCGTCGGTGGCCAGGCAAGCGCCCATCGGGAAGCCGCCGCCAATGCCCTTGGCGATCGCCATGATGTCGGGCGTCACGCCCGTCCACTCATGCGCGAACAGCTTGCCGGTGCGGCCAATGCCACACTGGACCTCATCGAAGATCAAGAGCAGGTCGTGCTGGTCGCAGAGCTGGCGCAGCCGCTTCAACGATTGTGTCGGGACCGGACGGATGCCGCCCTCGCCCTGCACCGGCTCGATCAGGATCGCGGCGGTTTCCGGCGTAATCGCCTTCTCGGCGGCATCGATATCGTCGAAGCCAACCTGGTCGAAGCCTTCGACCTTGGGGCCGAAGCCTTCGAGGTATTTGTATTGGCCGCCGGCCGCGATGGTCGCCAGCGTGCGGCCATGGAAGGCGCCTTCGAAGGTGATGACGCGGAAGCGCTCGGGATGCCCTTTGACGAAGTGGTAGCGCCGCGCCGTCTTGATCGCACATTCCAGCGCCTCGGCGCCGGAATTGGTGAAGAACACCTTGTCGGCGAAGGTGGCGTCGGCCAGACGCTCGCCAAGCCGGCTCTGCCCCGGAATCTCGTAGAGATTGGAGACGTGCCAGAGTTTTGCCGCCTGCTCGGTGAGAGCCGCGACCAGATGCGGATGACTGTGGCCGAGCGAATTAACCGCGATACCGCCGGCGAAATCGAGATATCGCTCGCCCTTGTCGGTAACCAGCCAGGTGCCTTCCCCGTGGTCGAAAGCCAGGGGAGCGCGAGCAAAGGTCTCGTAAAGCGCCGAACCGCTCATTATATGCGTCTCCGGTACCGGAAAATCAAAAAAGCCGCCAAAGCGGCGGCCTTGTGCGGCTTATCGTGTTTTTCGGCCATGAAGTCAACGAAAACGTCGCGTAGTGGCGCGCGATCAGCCCCCTAACTCGACGCCGGCTCATGAGCGACCGGGCAAGTTGGGGAAAACCGAAAAAACCGATTCGTGTTGCACTTCGGACTCTTGTCACCGAGTCAGCGCATAAGGTAATTGTAGTCGAGAAATAACTAGATTTCGTGCGGCGGACCTAATCACCAGATATATGTGGTGTCTGCCCCAGCAAGGTTGCTGGGTCGGGAAGGGATTCCGATTGCGCACGCTTAGCAGGAGCGCGGTCTCATGAACTGGACTGACGAGCGGGTCGAACTTCTCAGGAAACTGTGGTCGGAGGGTCTGAGCGCAAGCCAGATTGCTGCCCAGCTTGGAGGGGTGAGCCGCAATGCCGTCATCGGCAAGGTGCACCGGCTGAAGCTGTCGGGCCGCGGCCGCGCAACGGCGACACCGGCACGCCAGAAGAAGACGGCTCAGGGATCGACCGTTCAGAAATCGGTGGCGCGCGCCGCAAGCACGGCACGCCACGTCACGACTTCGATCGGCGCAACTGCCTTGCAGACCCAGTTCGATGCCGAGCCAGTCGCACGCCATCATTACATCCGTCCGGTTGAAAATGTCGTGGTACCGATCTCACGGCATCTGCAGCTCGTCGAACTGACCGAGCGCACCTGCAAATGGCCGAACGGCGATCCGCTGTCGGAAGACTTCAATTTCTGCGGCAACGAGGCCGCCGAAACCGGTCCGTATTGCAAGTATCATGCCCGCGTGGCGTTTCAGCCGGCGGCGGAGCGGAGGCGCAATCGCTGAATAGCGAATAGCGAATAGCGAATAGCGAATAGCGAATAGCGAATAGCGAATAGCGAATAGCGAATAGCGAATAGCGAATAGGAACGGCTTGGCTTCTGTGACTGGGAGCAAGCCGTTTTTTGTTGCTATTCGCCACTCCCTATTCGCTCTCTTTTCATAGCCACCCATTCTTGCGGAACCGCCAGTACAAGAACGAGCAAATCAAGGCGATCGCGGCCAGCACAATCGGGTAGCCATATTCCATCTTCAGTTCCGGCATGTCGTCAAAGTTCATGCCGTAAATGCCGGCGAATGCCGTCGGCACGGCCAGGATGGCCGCCCATGAGGCGAGTTTCTTGGAGATCGCCGTTTCCTGGCTCTGGCCGACCAGCAGGCTGGCCTCGAAGGCGAAGGCCAGCACCTCGCGCAGACTGTCGATCTTTTCCTGGACGGTGCGGATGTGGTCGGTCACATCACGAAACAGTGGATGCATGGCAGTGTGGATCTGCGGCAGGTCGGCGCTGGTCAGCCGCCGGCAGACTTCCACCAGCGGCAGTGCGGCATTGCGCAGGCGCAGCAGATCGCGGCGCAGCATATAGAGCCGCTCGATGTCGGGGCCGGTCATCGGCTTCAAAAGGACCTTGTCCTCGATCGCCTCGACCTCGTCCTCGATCTGTTCGAGCACGGGCATGTAGTTGTCGACGATGAAGTCGAGAATGGCATAGAGGACGAAATCCTCGCCCTTGGCCAGCGAATGCGGGCAGCTTTCCCAATGCTGGCGCACGGCGGCGTAGGAGGTCGACGGACCGTGCCTGACGCTGACGATGTAGCCCGAGC
>NZ_JBFUGJ010000216.1:0-10416 GCF_056402975.1 Mesorhizobium sp. P3_A9
GTATGGCGAGGTCGAAGGGCTGGTGACGCTGGAGGACATCATCGAGGAGATCGTCGGCGAAATCGCCGATGAGCATGATGTCGATATACAGGGCGTCAAGCAGGAGGCCGACGGCTCCGTCGTCGTCGACGGCAATGTGCCGATCCGCGACCTGAACCGGGCGCTCGACTGGAACCTGCCGGATGAGGAAGCGACCACCATTGCCGGCCTCGTCATCCACGAGGCCCAGTCGATCCCCGATGAGAAGCAGGCTTTCACCTTCCACGGCAAGCGCTTCATCGTCATGAAGCGCGACAAGAACCGGATCGCCCGGTTGAGGATCAGGCCGGTCACGTGACATCACTGTAGGCTACGTTACCAATCCTTCATTGGAACTTCGTGGCGTCCCGGTGCATTTTGCGCCGGGCAGCCAGGAGAAAAATGATGATCGATCGGCGAACCCTGCTTCTGGCTTCGATGGCGGCTCTTCTGCCGGCGAAGACTTTTGCGCGCCAATCGTCGCCATCTCCCAAAACCTTCGACTACGGCCCGGCCAAGCTCGATATCTACGCGCCTGATGGCGCGAAAAACCTACCCGTGGTGTTTTTCGTCCATGGCGGGGCCTGGGAGTTTGGCAAGCGCAGCCAGGTGGGCGCCAAGCCGGCTTTCCTGCTCGCCAACGGCTTCTGTTTCGTTTCGATCGATTACCGCATGCTGCCGGAGGCCGATGTCGCCACCCAAGCCGGTGACGTCGAAAAGGCCTATGCCTATGTCAGGGCCAACATCGCCGGGCATGGCGGCGACCCCAAGCGCATTGTCGGCATGGGCCATTCGGCCGGTTGCCACCTGATCGCGCTGACTGGCATGCGTGGCGGATTGCCTGGTGTCGCCGGGCTGCTGCTCGACGATACCAGGGCCTATGACCTGGCGGCGCTTGAGAAGAATGGCGGCATGGTCCGGGCCTATGCCCGGGTCTTTTCCGATCCCTCGCAATGGGCGGCACTTTCGCCGGCCAGCTATGTCGGCGGCCGCAAGCATCCGCCGACTTTCATCGCCTATTCCGGGGCTTCTGGCCGTGGCGAGGATTCGAAGGCCTTTGCAGAACGTCTGCGGGCCACTGGCACGAAGGTCACGCTGTTCGACGGCAGCGCCTACACGCATATGTCGATCAACCGTGATTTCGGCGAAGATGGTGATGCGCTGACGGCGGTTGCGCTGACATTCCTGAAATCGACGGTCGGCTGATCCCTGCCGATTTCCGCCCGCCACCCATCCCTGTCACTGGATCATGCCAAAAGCGGCGGCGGGATATTGCCGTTCGGACATCCGTGGGCGAATTTGCTCTTCATGAGAGGGAGAAAAACTGCATGAATGGCGCCGATGTCCTGTGCGACGTGCTGCTGGCCAATGATGTGACGGTCTGCTTCGCCAATCCCGGCACGTCCGAAATGCATTTCGTCGCCGCGCTCGACCGCAAGCCTGAGATGCGTTGCGTGCTCGGCCTGTTCGAGGGCGTGGTGACGGGCGCGGCCGATGGCTATGCGCGCATGACCGACCGTCCCGCCGCGACGCTGCTGCACACCGGTCCGGGCCTCGCCAATGGGCTGGCCAATATGCACAATGCCCGGCGTGCGTTCAGCCCGATGATCAACATCGTCGGCGACCATGCCTCCTACCATCTGTCGCTCGATGCGCCGCTCACCAGCGATATCGAAGGCCTGGCGGCGCCGATGTCCAACTGGGTGCGCCGTATTTCGGGGCCAGCCGATGTCCAGCCGGCCACGGAGGCGGCGTTTCGCGCCTCGCTGACGCCGCCCGGCGTCACGACGCTGATCCTGCCGGCGGATGCTGCCTGGGGCGGCGCCAACCCGGCCACACCGGGCAAGGTCGTTCTCGCATCGCCGCCGGCCGTCGACAGGGATGTCGTACGCGAGACCGCCGCTGCGATCCGTGCGGCTCCGGGCCGTGTCGGCATGATCGTTCGCGGCCGAGCCGCGAGAGCCGATGCGCTCGAGATCGCCGGCCAGATCTCGACGGCCTGCGATGTCCGCCTGTTCAGCGAGGTTCTGATCGCCCGCATGCAGCGCGGTCGCGGCCGCGTCGCACCGACACGCATTCCCTATCCAATCGATGCGGCGACGGCGCTGCTGCGGGATATCGACGTTCTGGTGCTGGTCGGCGGCAAGGAGCCGGTCGCCTTCTTCGCCTATCCGGGAAAACCGGGTCGGCTGGTTCGCGACGACTGCCAGGTGCTGACGCTCGCCGCCCATGGTCAGGATTTGCATGCGGCGCTGGAGACGCTTCGTGATGAGCTTGGCGTCAAGCCGTCGCAGCATGCGGTGTTCGCGACCGCTTTCCCGGACGAGGCTGCGCCGAGCGGCAGGCTGACGGACGACGCGATCGCACTGTCGGTGGCGCGCAAGCTGCCGGACAATGCGATCGTCTGCGACGAAGCGGTCACCTCGGCTAGGCGCTTCTTTGCCTTGTCGGCCTTTGCCGCGCCGCACGATTACATGATGGGCACGGGCGGATCGATCGGCGGCGGCATTCCGATGGCAAACGGGGCGGCGATCGCCTGTCCCGACCGCAAGGTGATCAATCTGGAGGCCGATGGCAGCGGTATGTACACCGTGCAGGGCCTGTGGACGCAGGCGCGGGAAAATCTCGACGTGGTCACGATCGTCTTTGCCAACCGCACCTACGCGATCCTGCATGGCGAGATGCGCAATGTCGGTGTCAATGCGATCGGCGAGAACGCCAGGCGCATGCTCGACCTCGACCATCCCGCGCTGGACTGGGTGTCGCTGGCCAAGGGCATGGGCGTGGAAGCAGCGCGCGCCGACACGTGCGAGCGGTTCGACGCGTTGCTGGACAGAGCCTTGTCGCGGCGTGGGCCGTTCCTCATCGAAGCGGTGATCTGAACGCCCCGCGAAAGGCCGAACGGACCTACCAGCGGGTCTTTTCGCCGGGAGCCGCGGGTTCGATCGCGAGCGCGTGCACGCCGGCCTTCAGTTCGTCGGCGAGCAATTCGTTGACGGCGCGGTGGCGGTCGATGCGGCTCATGCCGACAAAGCTGGACGAGACAACGCGGACGCGAAAATGCGTTTCGCCGGTACCGTCATAGGCGCCGTGATGGTCTGAGCCGTGATGATGGTGGCCGGCGTGGAGATGGCTTTCGTTGATGATGACCAGCCGCTCCGGCGAAAATGCCTTGTTGAGCTTGTCTTCCATGGTCGCCTGTATGGACATCGCCGTCTCCCTTCACCACATATGGCTGGCGCACCAGCGTGAAAACCGGAAACCGGTTTCACAAGGGGGCCGCTGTTTCGCAACTAAATTCGCCATTCGCCTGCTTTAAGCCGCGATTCAGCGGTTAGGGCGATGATCGCGAAAATGTCAATTCTTGTTTCGCATCTGCGAACGCCCCATAAATGGGTGAGATGAAGCCGTATCCCAAATATTTCGAGAAGATTCGCGTCCGCCCCGACAAGGACGCGGAGCTGAAGTCGCACTCGCCGATTTGCCAGTGGGACGGCTGCAAGGAAGCGGGCACCCATCGCGCGCCGGTCGGGCGGATGAAGGAGGGCGAGTATTTCCGTTTCTGCTTCGACCATGTGCGCGAGTACAACAAGGGCTTCAACTATTTCTCCGGCGTTCCGGACACCGAGGTCGCGCGCTTCCAGAAGGAAGCGATGACCGGCCACCGGCCGACCTGGAAGATGGGCGTCAACGGCGCCTCGACGCGTTCGTCGCCCGATATTGCCCAGCATCGATCAGGCCGCGCTGGCTACTACAACCGCATGCGCGACCCGTTCGACCTGTTCAAGGGGCCGAAGGATCCGCGCGAGGCGCGCGAGCGCAAGGCGAAGCCGCTTGAGGCCAAGGCGCTGGAAACGCTTGGCCTTGATACAAAGGCGACTGGCAAGGATATCAAGGCGCGCTATAAGGAACTGGTGAAACGTCACCATCCGGATGCGAATGGTGGCGATAGAGGTTCGGAAGACCGGTTCCGCGATGTGCTGCAGGCCTATCGCGTGCTCAAACAGGCTGGCTTGTGCTGAGCGACCATACGGTTCGTGTCGTTTTCCAACTTTCATAAGGTTGGAAAAGGCTCTAAGACCGCCCCCGGACAAAATCGATTGCCGGCGAAACGGGACGTTTCGCCCGTGGAGACGTTGAGAGATATGAACAAGGTCGATCGCGACATCGCCAACCTGCCCGACACGACCGTGTCGGTGAAGGATAAATTCGGCTTCGAGTCCAAGATGGTGGTGCCGGCCTATTCGGTAACATCAGAACATGTGCCGGACATCGATCCGGACTATCTGTTCGACAAGGCGACGACCTTGGCGATCCTAGCCGGCTTTGCCTACAACCGCCGCGTCATGGTGTCGGGCTATCACGGCACCGGCAAATCGACCCATATCGAACAGGTCGCCGCCCGCCTCAACTGGCCCTGCGTGCGCGTCAACCTCGACAGCCATGTCAGCCGTATCGATCTCGTCGGCAAGGACGCGATCGTCGTCAAGGACGGCTTGCAGATCACCGAATTCCGCGACGGCATCCTGCCCTGGGCCTATCAGCACAATGTCGCGCTCTGCTTCGACGAGTACGATGCCGGCCGCCCGGACGTGATGTTCGTTATCCAGCGCGTGCTGGAATCGTCGGGCCGGCTGACGTTGCTCGACCAGAGCCGGGTCATCCGTCCGCATCCGGCGTTCCGCCTGTTCTCGACCGCCAACACGGTTGGCCTCGGCGACACGACCGGCCTCTATCACGGCACGCAGCAGATCAACCAGGCGCAGATGGACCGCTGGTCGATCGTCACCACGCTGAACTATCTGCCGCACGACAATGAAGTCGCCATCGTGCTGGCCAAGGCCAAGCATTATCGCGACGGCAAGGGCAAGGACATCGTCAACAAGATGGTGCGCGTCGCCGACATGACGCGTTCGGCTTTCATCAATGGCGATCTGTCGACCGTGATGAGCCCGCGTACGGTGATCACCTGGGCCGAGAATGCCGAGATTTTCGGCAATATCGGCATGGCCTTCCGGCTGACCTTCCTCAACAAGTGCGATGAGCTCGAGCGCTCGGTGGTGGCCGAGTTCTACCAGCGCGCCTTCGGTGAGGATCTGCCCGAGAGCGCCGCCAACGTGGTGCTGGGGTAAGCAGAGCCTCGATGGCGGGTCCAGGCGACAACACGCGCAACAAGTCGAAGACGGGGTCTGAAGCCGACAGCTTCAAACGCGCCGTCACCGTCTGCATGCGCGCCATTGCCGGCGACAAGGAACTCGAAGTCGGCTTCGCCAAGGACCGACCAGCGCTTGCGGGCAACCGTGCGCGACTGCCCGAGTTGCCGAAGAAGGCGTCGAAGACCGATATCGCGATCACCCGTGGCCTCGGCGATTCCATGGCGCTGAAGCGCGCCTGCCACGATGTGCGCATCCACACCAAGCTGGCGCCGGAAGGCAAGGCGGCGCGAGCCATCTATGATGCGGTCGAGCAGGCCCGCGTCGAGGCGATCGGCAGCCGTGCGATGCAGGGCGTCGCCGACAATATCGGCTCGATGCTGGAGGACAAATACGCCAAGGCCAACCTCGTCGACGTCAAGGACAAGGCCGACGCGCCGATCGAGGAAGCGCTGGCGCTGATGGTGCGCGAGAAGCTGACCGGCCGGCCGATCCCGAAGAGCGGCGAGCGGCTGGTCGAACTCTGGCGCCCCTGGGTCGAGGAAAAGGCCAAGGCCGACCTCGACGGCTTGTCGGCCAAGCTCGGCGACCAGCAGGCGTTTGCCCGGGTCGTGCGCGAGATGCTCGCCTCCATGGAGATGGCCGAGGAACTCGGCGACGACCAGGAGACCGAAGACTCCGAGGACAATGACGACAACCAGCCGCAAGGCGAAGAGCAAAGCGAGGAGGGCGGCGAAGAGGATTCCGGCTCCGAGCAGTCTCAGTCCGAGGATGCCGAGGCGTCGGCCGATGATGAGCAGTCGTCGGAAACCGAAGCCTCCGACGCCACAGCCGACGATCTGTCCGACGATGACGACGCGGATGCGGAGACGCCCGGCGAGGCTAGGCGCAACGACAATCCCTTCACCAATCTGCCGAAGGAAATCGACTACAAGGTCTACACCACCGCTTTCGACGAGACGGTTGGCGCCGAGGAGCTTTGCGAAGAAGAAGAGCTCGACCGGCTGCGCGCCTTCCTCGACAAGCAGCTGGCCAATCTGTCCGGCGTCGTCGGGCGGCTGGCCAACCGGCTGCAGCGCCGGCTGATGGCGCAGCAGAACCGCTCCTGGGATTTCGACCTGGAAGAGGGCTACCTCGACCCGGCGCGGCTGGTGCGTGTCGTCATCGACCCAATGCAGCCGCTGTCCTTCAAGCAGGAACGCGATACCAAATTCCGCGACACGGTGGTGACGCTGGTGCTCGACAATTCGGGCTCTATGCGCGGCCGGCCGATCACGGTCGCCGCCACCTGCGCCGACATATTGGCGCGCACGCTGGAGCGCTGCGGCGTCTCGGTCGAGATCCTCGGCTTCACCACGCGGGCGTGGAAGGGCGGCCAGGCGCGCGAGAAGTGGCTGAAGGACGGCAAGCCGCCGAACCCCGGCCGGCTCAATGATCTGCGCCACATCATCTACAAATCCGCCGATCATCCGTGGCGGCGGGCACGGCGCAATCTCGGCCTGATGATGCGCGAAGGCCTGCTCAAGGAAAACATCGACGGCGAGGCGCTGCTGTGGGCGCACAACCGGCTGATCGCCCGGCCCGAACAGCGCAAGATCCTGATGATGATCTCGGATGGCGCGCCGGTCGACGATTCGACGCTGTCGGTCAATCCAGGCAACTACCTCGAGCGCCATCTGCGCGCCGTCATCGAACTGATCGAGACGCGCTCGCCGGTGGAATTGCTGGCCATCGGTATCGGTCATGACGTCACGCGCTATTATCGCCGCGCCGTCACCATCGTCGACGCCGAGGAACTGGCCGGCGCCATGACCGAGCAACTGGCTTCGCTGTTTGCCGAGGAGAGCGCGAAGGATACGCGTCGCGGCGGCATGCGGCGCGCCGGATGATCTTTTCGCGCGGCGGGTTTCGGCAGACGCTTTTCGCCGCCATCGCCCTGCTCGCCGGCGTCGCTTCGGCGCCAGCTGGCTCAGCCTCGGTCGAGCCGATCGAAGTCTCGGCCCGTCCGATCACCGAATTCCATATTGGCCGCACCGACAAGCAGTTCGGCCCGCTCGAATTCGTCGGCGGGCTGGAAATGACCTCGCCATCACGCGATTTCGGCGCGCTGTCGGCCTTTCGGTTTCTGAAAGCGGGCAGCGATTTCATCGGCGTGGCCGACACCGGCTACTGGTTCTTCGGCACGCTGGCTCGCGACGCCGACAAGCGGCCTATCGGCATCCAGAATTTTAGCATGCAGCAGATGGTCGACCAGAGCGGCCAGCCGATCGACGAGAAATGGGAAGTCGATGCCGAAGGCCTCGCGGTCAAGGATGGCATCGCCACCGTCGGTTTCGAGCGCAACCATCGCGTCGCCCAGTTCAAGATCGACCCTAATGATATGAAGGCGCCATACCGGCAACTGGATTTCCTGGTGCCGGCGCGGGAGCTGCGCCAGAACCGCGGCTTCGAGACTGTTACCCACGCCAATGTCAACGGCCAGCACGAGGGTGGTCTGGTCGTGGTCTCGGAAAAGAGCCTCGACAAGGCTGGCAATATCTATGCCGCCATCATCGAAGGGCCGCACAAGGGCGTCTTCACCGTCAAGCGCAATGGCGATTTCGACATCACCGATGGCGCCTTCCTGCCGGATGGCGACCTTTTGCTGCTGGAGCGCAGCTTTTCGATGGCGGGCGGCCTCAAGATGCGGCTGCGGCGCATTTATGGCGAGAGTGTCGAGAAGGGCGCGGTCGCCGACGGGCCGGTGCTGCTGGACGCCGACATGGGCTACCAGATCGACAATATGGAAGGTCTCGACGTCTGGACCCGTGACGACGGCGCGCTGATGGTGTCGCTGATCTCCGACGACAACCATTCGATCCTGCAGCGCAACCTCTATCTGGAATTTATCCTGCACCAGGATTGAGCGGGGCTCCAACCGCGAACCTTACGGCTGGTTCGATGTGATCGGACGCCTTCGTCACTCGATCTACGCTGATCAAAACACTTTAGTGCAGACTTGACTATTGATGCGATCGGCATGATACTCAAGTCCATGCTTAACTATTCCGAGATCGACAGCATCCTTCGCGCTCTTGTCGAGCCGACCCGTCGCCAGATCCTGGAACGGTTGAGCCGCGGACCGGCCACCGTCAGCCAGCTGGCGGAGCCGTTCGGCATGACGTTTGCCGCCGTGCTGCAGCATCTGCAGGCGCTGGAAGCTTGCGGACTGATCCGCAGCGAAAAGATCGGGCGGGTGCGCACCTGCCGGATCGAACCGGGCGGGCTCGCCCCGCTCGCCGACTGGATTGCGGAGCGCCGCATACCGGCGGAACGCCACCTCGACCGGCTTGGCCAGATCCTGGCCGAGACGATCCCATCCCCAACAGACCCATCCCCAACAGGCCCATCCCCAAAAGGCCAATCCCCCAAGAAGAATCAGGAAAAGGACGAACAGCAATGAACCAGATCGCGCCCGTGAAGGACGAGCACTCCGTCATCCACTCCACATTCACCATCGAGCGGACCTATCCGCAATCGCCGGCCAAAGTCTTCCATGCCTTCGCCGACAAGGCGACGGTGCGGCGCTGGCGGGTCGACGGCGACGGTTTCACCATCGCCGAATTCAGCTTCGATTTTCGAGTCGGCGGCGGCGAGGTGTCGCGCTTCAGCTATGGCGGCGGCCCGGAGGTCAGGCTCGACGCCCAGTTCCAGGACATCGTTCCCGACCAGCGCATCGTGTTTTCCTACCGGATGGCCATCGGGCCGCAGCCCATGTCGGCATCGCTGACCACGGTTGAACTGACGCCCTCGGGTGACGGCACGCGGCTGACCTATACCGAGCAGGGCGCGTTCTTCGATGGTGTCGATTCCGCCAAGGGACGGGAGGAGGGGACGCGCGGGCTGCTCGAGGCTCTTGGCGCGGAACTCCAAAAGTCGAACTAGAACGAAACCGCCACCGGCTTCGGTCAGGACCGTGAGCCGTTGGTGGCGATCCAGATGACATGGCGCGCGCCACGCTTGCCGTTGGCGCGCGTGTTGACCTCCTCGACCGCGAAGCCCACCTGCTTCAGCCGCCTGACAAAGCCGCTGTCCGGCCCCTGCGACCACACCGCCAGCACGCCGCCCGGCTTGAGGGCGGTGCGGGTGGCGACCAGGCCTGCCACGCTGTAGAGGGCGTCATTGCCCTTGTGGACGATGCCTTCGGGGCCATTGTCGACGTCGAGCAGGATGGCGTCCCAGGTTGCGGGCTCGGATCGTATCAATTGCCCGACATCGGTCTCCTCTATGGTGACGCGGGGATCATCGAGGCAACCGCCAAACACCTCGGCCATCGGGCCCCGTGCCCAGGCGACGACCGCCGGCACCAGCTCGGCGACAACGATTGCGGCATCGTTGCCCAACTCGGCGAGAGCAGCGCGCAGCGTGAAACCCATGCCAAGGCCGCCGATCAGGATCTTCGGCCGCCGATGGTCCGCAATCTTCTGGCAGGACAGTTCGGCCAGCGCCTGCTCGGAGCCGCTGAGGCGGCTGTTCATCAGCTCGTTGGTGCCGAGCATGATCGAGAATTCGCTGCCGCGCCGCTTGAGGCGAAGTTCTTGGGCGCCATCCCCGGTCTTCGCCGAATCGAGCTGGACCCAGGGGATCATGGTCTAGGCAGCAACCGCCGGCTGGCTCCAACGAGTGGCGAGCAGCCGGTAGGGGATGAGCGCGACCACGGCGATGATCAGCTTCACGCTGAGGTCGCCGAGCGCCCAGGAGACCCAGCGCATGGCGTCGACATGGAACACACCCATCAGCGGCGCCGTCTCGAGCGCAAAGCCGTCGTTCGGGCCGGCAAAAGCGAAAGCGGCCGAGAAAGCGACGGTGAAGAAGACCATGGTGTCGAACACCGACCCGACCAGTGTGCCGACGATGGGTGCGCGCCACCAGCTCTGTTGGCGCAGCCGGTTGAACACGGTGACGTCGAGCAACTGCGCGGACAGGAACGCGGCGCCCGAAGCTGCGGCGATGCGCACCAGCCGGTCGGCGGCGGTCTCGAATTCGATCAGGCCATGGCGGAACAGGAAGGGCGGAACGAGGATCGAGCAGACCACCGCCGTCATGAAGCCGACAAAGACGATCCTGCGCGCCACGGCAGGCCCGTAGCGGCGGTTGGCGAGGTCGGTGACCAGGAAGGAAAACGGATAGGTGAAAGCGCCCCAGGTGAGCAGGTCGGCCAGCGACAGGCTGCCGATCTGGCCCTGCATCGGGAACTGCACGAGGA
>NZ_JBFUGJ010000217.1:0-10415 GCF_056402975.1 Mesorhizobium sp. P3_A9
ATCTGGCATATCGACCGCTTGAGCCAGGCTGTTCCACGGCGAAATTGCGGGCCTTTGCCGCGCTGGAAGACGAGGGCGCATGCAGCATGTGTTCGTCAAGCAAGCGATTGTTCGAGTTGCCCAACCCGTTGCGCCGCCCCAAGGACCGGGCCAGCATCGCTGTATAGGCTTGCTATGATGCATGTTGCGCACCGCGCGCGGCGCCGCTATAGCCCGGATTGGTTTTTCCCCGAGGCAAATACATGTCCGTTGATGTCAAGACTGTGAAGCGCGTCGCGCGTCTCGCCCGCATCGCGGTGAGCGAAGAAGATGCAGAACGCATGACCGGCGAGCTGAACGCCATACTGGGCTTTGTCGAGCAGTTGAACGAGGTCGATGTCTCCGGCGTCGAGCCGATGACCTCGGTGACGCCGATGGAGATGAAGAAGCGCAGGGATGTCGTCACCGACGGCAACAAGGCGGCCRACATCGTCGCCAACGCACCGGCGACCGACGAGAATTTCTTCCTCGTGCCGAAGGTCGTGGAGTAGCGGGCCGATGGCAATCGAGATCGCCATCGAAACGCCGCTGCAGGACGACGTACGCGGCCTGGTCAAGGAACTCAACGAGACCTTGCTGGAACTGACGCCGCCGGAGCATTGTTATCACCTGACGGTCGAGCAGATGGCCGGCCAGGACACGACCGTTTTCATCGCCCGCGACAACGGCATCGCCATTGGTTGTGGCGCGCTGAAGCGCCATGGCGATGCCATTGGCGAGGTCAAGCGCATGTACACACGGCCTTCGCATCGCGGACGCAAGATCGGCGCCAGCATCGTCGAGCGAGTCGAGGCGCTGGCGCGGCAGGACGGGCTGAAGCGGCTGGTGCTGGAGACGGGCGATCGTCATCCCGCCGCCTGGGCCGTCTACGAACGTGCCGGCTTCTCGCGCTGCGGACCGGTGCTGGATTATCCCGATTCCGAGTGGTCGGTTTTTTACGAAAAGAGCCTTTGATGAGCGACCTGACCCGACTGACGATTTCGCAGGCCCGCGCCAAGCTGCGCGGCAAGGAAATCACCGCGACCGAGATCACCGAGGCCTATCTCTCGGCGATCGATCGCGCCAATCCGGCGCTCAATGCCTATGTCGCGGTGACCGGCGACAGGGCGCGCGACATGGCCAAGGCGTCCGACGCCAGGCTGGTCAAGGGCGAGGGTGGGGCGCTGGAAGGCATTCCGCTGGGGATCAAGGACCTGTTCGGCACCGAAGGCGTCCACACTCAGGCTTGCAGCCATGTGCTCGACGGCTTCAAGCCGCGCTACGAATCGACCGTTACCGCCAATCTGTGGGCCGACGGCGCCGTCATGCTCGGCAAGCTCAACATGGACGAGTTCGCCATGGGCTCGTCCAACGAAACGTCCTATTACGGCCCAGTCATCAACCCGTGGCGCCGTTCGCGCCTCGACACGGTGGTGATGCCGACGACGCATCAGGGCGACGGCGGCTTCGTCTCGTCCGGCGGTACCAGGACCCAACGCAGCCTGGACAATGCACAGCTGGTGCCGGGCGGTTCTTCCGGCGGCTCGGCCACCGCCGTCTCGGCGTTCCTGTGCGCCGGCGCGACAGCGACGGACACTGGCGGCTCGATCCGCCAGCCAGCCGCTTTCACCGGGACTGTCGGCATCAAGCCGACCTATGGCCGCTGCTCGCGTTGGGGCATCGTCGCCTTCGCCTCGTCGCTCGACCAGGCCGGACCGATCGCACGCGACGTGCGCGACGCCGCCATCATGCTCAGGTCGATGGCGTCGGTCGATCCGAAGGACACGACCTCGGTCGACCGGCCGGTGCCGGACTATGAGGCGGCGATCGGCAAGCCGATCAAGGGCATGAAGGT
This sequence comes from Mesorhizobium sp. P3_A9, assembly GCF_056402975.1. Lineage (NCBI taxonomy): Bacteria > Pseudomonadati > Pseudomonadota > Alphaproteobacteria > Hyphomicrobiales > Phyllobacteriaceae > Mesorhizobium > Mesorhizobium sp. P3_A9. The sequence continues at coordinate 1,874 of NZ_JBFUGJ010000217.1, forward strand.
CGGCATTCCCAAGGAGTACCGCGTCGACGGCATGCCCGAAGAGATCGAGGCTCTGTGGCAGAAGGGCATTGCCTGGCTCAGGGACGCCGGTGCCGAGATCGTCGACATTTCGCTGCCGCACACCAAATACGCGCTGCCGGCCTATTATATCGTGGCGCCCGCCGAAGCTTCATCCAACCTCGCTCGCTATGACGGCGTTCGCTACGGCTTGCGCGTGCCGGGCAAGGATATCGTCGACATGTATGAGAAGACCCGTGCCGCCGGTTTCGGCCGCGAGGTCAAGCGCCGCATCATGATCGGCACCTATGTGCTGTCGGCCGGCTATTACGACGCCTACTATCTGCAGGCGCAGAAGGTGCGCAACCTGATCAAGCGCGACTTCGAGAATGTCTTTGCCGCCGGCGTCGACGTCATCCTGACGCCGGCGACACCGTCCGCCGCCTTCGGCATTGCCGACGAGGATATGGCCGCCGATCCGGTGAAGATGTACCTCAACGACATTTTCACCGTTACCGTGAACATGGCCGGCCTGCCGGGCATCGCCGTGCCCGCCGGCCTCGACCCCAAGGGCTTGCCGCTCGGCCTGCAGCTCATCGGCAGGCCGTTCGAGGAAGAAACGCTGTTCCAGACAGCCGCCGTCATCGAACAGGCGGCCGGCACATTTCAGCCGGAAAAGTGGTGGTAAGGGTATCGCTCGTCTGAATGGGTGAGCGATGTTCTACTATCTTTCCAAGATATTCGGGTTCTTCATCCAGCCGCTCAACCTGACGATCTTCCTGCTTCTGGCGGGGCTGATTGCCGGGATGATCGGCCGGCGGCGGCTTGCCGTCACCGGCAGTGCCTTGGCGTTTCTGATCCTTGCGCTCTCGGCCTGGACCTCGCTCGGCGCAATGATGCTCAATCCGCTGGAGGAGCGCTTTCAACGACCGCCGCTGCCGCAAAAGGTCGATGGTATTGTCGTGCTCGGCGGTGGCTTCGAGGGCGCCATCAACCTCGTGCGGGGCGGCTATGAATTGAGCAGCGGCGGCGATCGCATGGTCGAGACCGCAATCCTGGCCCGGCGCTTCCCGCAAGCCAAGGTGGTTGTATCAGGCGGTAACGGCTCGCTTTTCCTTGATGGCGAGGGCGACGCCGACACCGCACCCCGCCTGCTTGGCCCACTCGGTGTATCGGCCGATCGACTTATCCTCGAGGACAAGTCTCGCAACACCTATGAAAACGCGGTCTTTAGTCGCCAACTTGTCGAACCGAAGCCGGGCGAGACCTGGCTGCTGGTGACCTCCGCCTTCCATATGCCGCGGGCCAAGGCGCTGTTCGACAAGGCTGGGTTTCCAACCGTTCCATGGCCGGTCGATTATCGAACCTCCGGCAAGGAAGGTGTCGGCTTGTTTCGCGACAATGCGGCCGATTCACTGGAGAATACGACCACGGCGATCCGCGAATGGATCGGGCTTTTCGCCTATTGGCTTTCGGGCCGGATCGATCAACCTTTTCCAGCACCTGGCGGCTGACCGATGACGGCGCGCCGCGCCGCCGAGAAGAACTGGCGCCGCACCAGCACGGCCAGCAGCAGAAGCGTCGACAGCACGAACACCACCGGATCGACGAACCAGCCGAGATAGCCGATCGAGAAGAACACGCCGCGCAGGCCGGAGTTGAAATGCTTGCCGGCCAGCATGTTCATCTGCGTCGCGCGCCAGACAGCCGTTTGCGTGACCGGATTGCGCGAGGCTTCGCCATGCGGGATCGGCACGGCGCCAATCAGGATCGAGCAATAGTTGAACAGCCGGTAGGCCCAGCCGAATTTGAAGAAGGAAAAGGCCAGGATCAGCACCAGCCCCAGCACCTTGATCTGAAAGGCCGAGCGCGACGGCGCGCCGCCGAGCGGCAGGTTGCTCAGCACTTCAAGCACCCGGTCGGACGCCCCGAGCAAGGCAAAGCAGCCGCCGAGCGCGATCAGTGAACTCGAGGCGAAGAAGGCGGTTCCCTGCTGCAGGCCGCTCATGATGGCGGTGTCGACGATGCGGATTTCGCGCTCGGCCATGGTGCGCATCCAGGCCTCGCGCTGCGCATTCATCGCCGTCGTCAGCGACACGCGGCTGACCAGCCTGCCGTCGGAAGCGAGCGTGTGCAGCAGCCACGCGATCAGGAAGAGCGCCAACGCCCCGAGATCGGCCGTGGATAGATAGGAGGAATCACCCATGGGCTGAATTTACCACATCCAGCGCGGTCGCTTCGATGCCGGCTCCCGCGAACGACAGCAATGTCGCTGCCGGAGCAAACAAGGTCGGCAGGTGCTGCGCCGCGATTGCCAAAAGAGCGGAAACATCCGGGGAATTCCTATATGTAGTCCCCGACGCGACTCCAGGAGACAACGTGTTCCTTTCGGTTTTCGACCTGTTCAAGATCGGCATCGGCCCCTCCAGCTCGCACACGATGGGGCCGATGACGGCCGCTGCCCGCTTCCTCGACGAGATCCTCAATGGCGACTGGCCGCGACCGGCCGGTGTCGCGGTGGATCGCGTGGGCGCCAGCCTGCACGGGTCGCTCGCCTATACCGGCATTGGCCATGGCTCGGACCGCGCGGTGGTGCTTGGTCTTGCCGGCCTGACACCGCAGACCGTCGACCCGGATCAGGCTGAGGGGATTGCCGGTCGCATTGCTGCTGAAAAGCGCATTTCGCCTCCCGGCCATCCCTCCTATCGCTTCGACCCGGCCACCGATCTGGTGCTCGACCGCAAGACGCCGCTCACCGGTCACGCCAACGGCCTGGCGTTCTATGCCTACGATGCCGGCGACCGCCTGCTGCTCAAGCGCATCTACTATTCGATCGGCGGCGGCTTCGTGGTTTCGGAAGAAGAGCTGCAGCGGATGAAGGCCAAGGGCTCGGTCACGACCGAAGGCAAGAAAGTGCCTTATCCCTTCAAGAACGCCGTCGAGATGTTGAAGATGGCGGCCAAGAGCGGCCTTTCCATTGCCGAGATGAAGCGCATCAACGAGGAAACGCAGATGTCGCGCGAGGAGCTCGACTCCGGCCTCGACGCCATCTGGGGTGCGATGAAGAGCTGCATCGACCGCGGCCTGTCGCAGGACGGCATCATGCCGGGCGGGCTGAAGGTGCGCCGCCGTGCSCGCATGCTGCATGACAAGCTGCAGGAGCAGTGGCAGCAGAACAAACCCAATCCGTTGCTCGCCAATGACTGGCTGTCGATCTACGCCATGGCTGTCAACGAAGAGAATGCCGCCGGCGGCCGTGTCGTCACCGCGCCGACCAACGGGGCAGCCGGCACGCTGCCGGCAGTGCTGCGCTACTGGCTGCATTTTCATCCCGAGGCCGATCAGCTGAGCATCCGCGACTTCCTGCTGACGGCCGCCGCCGTCGGCGGCATCATCAAGACCAATGCCTCGATCTCGGGCGCCGAGGTTGGCTGCCAGGGCGAAGTCGGTTCCGCTTCGGCGATGGCCGCGGCAGGCCTCTGCGCCGTCATGGGCGGCACGCCCATGCAGGTCGAGAATGCCGCCGAGATCGCCCTCGAACACCATCTCGGCATGACCTGTGATCCGGTCGGCGGGCTGGTCCAGGTGCCGTGCATCGAGCGCAATGCGCTTGGCGCGGTCAAGGCGGTGACGGCCGCGTCACTGGCGATCAAGGGCGACGGCGTCCACTTCGTACCGCTCGACGCGGCAATCGAGACCATGCGCCAGACCGGCCTCGACATGAACGAGAAGTACAAGGAAACCAGCCTTGGCGGGCTCGCCGTTAATGTCGTGGAGTGCTGAGGGGGCTGGCCCAACCCGGCACTGTGGAGAAGTCCGTCAGCCCGTTGACGTCGCGGCGCTCCGGACTAACCTTAGCTGATGGCTCTCAATCTCYTAAAACTGTGCGTCGGCTGCGACAGCGTCGAGGATCTCGAGGAATGGATCGAGTTCCGTCTCGACGAACGGCGCCGGGCCGGTGAACCGGCCGAACACTGGCACACCACCCGCATGGTGCCGACGCGTGGCGCAGAAATCACCGATGGCGGTTCGCTCTACTGGGTGGTCAAGGGCAATGTGCAATGCCGCCAGTTGATCACCGAGATCCGGCCCTTCACCGATGACGAAGGCATCGGCCGTTGCCATCTGATGCTCGATCCGCTGGTCGTGCGCACCGACTGGCAGCCACGCCGGGCTTTTCAGGGCTGGCGCTACCTGAAACCATCGGATGCCCCAGTTGATCTCGGCAAGGGCAAGGCCGGGCTGGTCGAGATGCCGCCGAAACTCAGGCGCGAGCTTGCCGATCTGGGCYTGCTGTAGGCCATCGCTCAGAAGCGTTGCTTGTTCCGGTTCGGGCTTTCCTGGCCCTCCATCTTGCTTCGCACTGGACTTGCAAGCAGCACGGCAACGCCACATCTTGAAATTCATGCGCGATGAAAGCTGTCGAACTCGACAGGAATCGCGGCGTTGGCGGAGCCAGCTCGCATGGCAGACCTCTTGCTGTCCAAGCGAAGGCCATGATTCCGGCGCAGAAAAAGTGTTTGATGAAATGACGCGGCTGTCCAGGCGGGCAGAGAATCCGCGGGGCGGTGGGAAATGTTAGGCGCAATTATCGTCCTGGTCGCATCGCTGCTGGTGCTGCTGATCGCAGCCACGGCGTTTCTTCGCGCCGATCCGGCCAGTCTCGCGAGCACAACCAGAACGTTGGGGCCGATCCTGCTGGCGCTGGTGGGCGGCGCCGTGCTTCTGGTCGGGCGCAGCGGAATAGGCGGTGTCATCCTGTTCGTGGCAATCGGCTGGTATTTCGCCACGCGCACGAACCGGCCTGATGTCAGCTTGGCGCCGGGAAAACGCTCAACGGTGCGGACGGCAGCGCTCGAAATGGAGCTGGATCACAATACGGGCGGCCTCGAAGGGCTGGTTCTGGCCGGCCGCCATGACGGCAAGATGCTTGGCGCGATGGGCCTTGCGGAGTTGCAGCATCTTTACCGCGAACTCTCCGGCGATGCGGAGAGCCGCCAACTGCTAGAGACGTATCTTGACGGCAGATTTCCCGTCTGGCGCAAAAACACTGAGACGAACGGTGGCGAAGGGCTGGGTGTTGCGCCAGGTCCGGGCGCCATGACTAAGGAGGAGGCCTACAAGGTCCTTGGTCTTGAAGCGGGGGCCGCCGCGGCGGATGTCCGCAAGGCGCACCGCCGCCTGATGCAGCGCCTGCACCCCGATATCGGCGGCACGTCTTTCCTGGCGGCGCGAATCAACGAAGCCAAGGACGTCTTGCTCTCCAATCACAACTAGTCTCCTTCGACGCAAAAAATTTCCGGGAGATCGCTTCCACGTCGTCCTATTGCTGGACGGCGTAGCACTCGATTTTCTTCTTCTTCAAAGCGGTACAGGCCTTCCAGGCGGCGTCCTTCGAACCGAAGCCGCCGAAGCGGGCGCGGTAATAGGTGACCCCATCCTTGTCGAAGGCGACGGTGAAGCCTGAGGCATCCGCCAGCACCTTGGGCGCCTGCTTGGTGGTCTTGTCGAGGAATGCCTGGGCTTCCGACTGCTTCGGCGAGGAGGCTACCTGGATGGCCCAGCCCGACGGCACCGACGCGGTGTTGACCGGATCGACAGTTGGCGTCGGCTCGACAGCCGTCGGCGTCGGCTCGGCATAGGCAGCCACGACCTGTGCGGTGGCCACCTTCGGCGCAGCGACGATGACGGTCTTCACCTTCTTTGCCGGGACAACCAGCTTGGGTGCTTCGGCCTCGGCGCTCTCTTCATCATCACCTTGATCATCACCCTGCGCGACAGTCGCGTCTTCGGCGACGGCTGTGTCGTCGGCGCTGGCCACCGCCACCGGCTTGTCGTCCGGGGTCGGCGCGTCGTGCTTGGGCAGGAGAACCTTGGCAAGCGCCTTGATCGGATTGCTGCTGCTGTCTGCCCTGGCAACCAGATCGCCACCACCGCGGGTCGAGGCCCTCGGCATGTAGGTGTTGATCAGGTTCGCCATCTGGTTGTCGCGGCTGCCGCCCGAGGTGCCGCCCATGACAACGGCGACGAGCCGGCGGTTGCCGTCATTAACCGACGAGACGAGATTGAATCCCGAGGCGCGGGTGTAACCGGTCTTGATGCCGTCGACGCCCTTGATGCGTCCGAGCAGCCGGTTATGGCCGTTGATGCGCTGGCGGCCATAGAGAAAGGAGCGCTGCGAGAAATAGCCGTAGTACTGGGGAAAATGCTCCCGTAGCGCGATGCCGAGCGTGGCCATGTCCCGCGCGGTGGTGAACTGGCCGGGRTCAGGCAGGCCGTTGGCGTTGCGGAARACGGTSCCGTTCATGCCCAGCGCGCGTGCTTTGGCGGTCATCATGCGGGCGAAGTTGGATTCATTGCCGCCGAGCATTTCGCCAAGCGCGGTCGCCGAGTCGTTGGCCGACTTGGTGACAATCGACAGAATGGCGGTGTCGACCGTGACCGAACCGCCCGGCTTCACGCCCAGTTTCGTCGGCGCTTCGGCCGATGCATGGGCCGAAAACACGACCTGGCTGTTCCTGCTGATCCTGCCCTTCGCCAGAGCTTCGAATGTCAGGTAAAGTGTCATCATCTTGGTCAGCGACGCCGGATAACGCCTGCCGTTGGCATCCGCSGAATACAGCACCTTGCCGGTCTTGGCGTCCACGACAATGGCTGCCTGCCGCGCTGCCAGCGACGAAGCGGCATCGGCAACAACGAATGTCATCGCCATGGCGATGATCATGATCGTTTTGAGATGGGACGCGGATTTGGAAACGATGCCCGACAACGCCTGACGCACTGGTAGTTCCTTTGAAATTTCTCGTTGCTCCGGAGGCGGCAAAGGGGTCCTGCCTCACTTCCAGCCAAGCTAGCCGGGCAGCGTTACCAATCCGTTTATGGTAACCGCCGCGTTCACCATTTTCTTCGGGCTTGAAACGCACTTTATTTGATTTTTAGCCATTGCCTGCGCAGGCGGGCTCCGCACGCCGGCGAAATATTGACTTTTGTGCGGCGCACAATATATTAAGGTGCATTGCACAAGGGCGCCCCCGAAGAAGGACGCCTCAACCGTCAAGGGAATCGTGAAATGACCCAGACCTATGAGGACTTCAGCAAATACGGCAAGGACTTCGCCGACACCGGTTTGAAGAGCTTCGCTTCGCTGTCCAAGGGCGCTCAGGCCATCGCCACCGAAGCCGGCGAATACACCAAGAAGAGCTTTGAGGCCGGCAGCGCCGCCGTCGAGAAGCTGTTTTCGGCCAAGTCGCTGGACAAGGCGATCGAGATCCAGTCCGACTACGCCAAGCAGTCCTACGAGGCGTTCGTCGCCGAGGCCACCAAGATTGGCGACCTCTATGCCGAACTCGCCAAGGAAGCCTACAAGCCGTTCGAATCGATCGTTGCCAAGGCGAAGTAATTTCGCCTAGGCGAAGTGATCTTCGCCTGACAATTTCAAATCCGGCCTCTTGGGGGCCGGACAAACCCGGTCGCGGAAGCGCGGCCGGGTTTTTTCATGTCAATTTCGGGTTCGCGACGGCGTAGCGCTTCACGATTGCGAAAATCAGCCAAGTTTGGGCACCTAGCCATATTGTCAGCTAACCWRAAGGGCTTAAAATCGTCCATCGAACACCTACATGTCGAACTCGCATGGGGATTCGAAAGAGGCAGGAWTACGTGACKWYMGGTTTGACTGCCACGASACRAGTGGYGCGGATGGMAAACGGCGGCGGCGACGGCAATGAGGCCGGYCGYGGKACSGCYGTAATCACGCGCACCAAAACCAARACCAAGAAGCCCAGCCTCTACCGGGTCCTCATCCTCAACGACGACTACACTCCGATGGAGTTCGTGGTTCACGTGCTGGAGCGTTTTTTCCAGAAGGACCGCGAAGCCGCCACACGCATCATGCTTCATGTTCACAATCATGGAGTGGGCGAGTGCGGGGTCTATACATTCGAGGTGGCCGAGACCAAAGTGTCTCAGGTCATGGATTTCGCCCGACAGAATCAGCATCCGCTGCAATGCGTGATGGAGAAGAAGTGAGGTAACATGCCGGCTTTCTCCCAAGGCCTGGAAAAGGCGCTTCACCAGGCGCTGACGCTCGCCAATGAGCGGCACCACGAATACGCAACCCTTGAACATCTGCTGCTCGCGCTCATCGACGACACCGAGGCGGCCGCCGTCATGCGCGCCTGCAACGTCGATCTCGACGAGCTCAAGCACACTGTTCTCACCTATATCGACACCGAGCTCGACAATCTGGTCACCGGATACGACGAGGATTCCAAGCCGACCGCCGGCTTCCAACGCGTCATACAGCGCGCGGTGATCCATGTGCAGTCGTCGGGCCGCGAGGAAGTGTCGGGCGCCAATGTGCTCGTCGCCATCTTCGCCGAGCGCGAGAGCCATGCCGCCTATTTCCTGCAGGAACAGCAGATGACCCGCTACGACGCGGTCAACTACATCTCGCACGGCATCGCCAAGCGCCCCGGCGCATCGGAAACGCGCTCGCCGCGCGGCGCCGATGACGAGCAGGGCGGCCAGAACGGCGCCGAGCCACAGG
>NZ_JBFUGJ010000218.1:0-10385 GCF_056402975.1 Mesorhizobium sp. P3_A9
GCTGAAAGAGCTCGGCATGAACGCGCTGCTGGCGGTTGGTGCCGGCTCGGTGCGGCCGCCACGGGTCGCTGTCCTGCGCTATCGCGGCAAGGGGGCTCCCTCCCAGCCACTCGTCTTCGTCGGCAAGGGCGTCTGTTTCGATTCCGGCGGCCTCTGCATCAAGCGCGGCGAGCAGATGTTCGACATGAAGGCCGACATGGGCGGTGCGGCGGCTGTCGTCGGCCTGCTGATCGCGCTCGCCCGCCAAGGCAGCCCGGTGCATGCGATCGGCGTGCTTGGCATTGCCGAGAACATGCCGTCGGGTACTGCGCTCAAGCCGCGCGACATCATCACGACCGCCTCGGGTCAGACCGTGGAAGTGTTCGACACGGATGCGGAAGGACGCCTGCTTCTGGCCGACTGCCTGCATTATGCGGCTACGCGTTTCAATCCGTCGGTGATCGTCGATCTGGCGACGCTGACCTATTCGGTGACGCGCGGCCTCGGTTCGATTTTCGCCGGCCTTTTCAGCACCGACGATGCCATCGCGTCGCAGATGATCGCTGCCGGCGAAACGGTCGGCGAGCGATTCTGGCGACTGCCGCTCGACCGTGCCTACGATGAGGGGCTGCAATCGCCATTCGCGGATCTGCGGCACCATGCCAAGGACATGGAAGATGGTGACGCTCCCTATGCGGCGGCCTTCCTGCGCCATTTCACCGAAGACCGGCCCTGGGTGCATCTCGACATCGCCAGCAAGGAACTGGCCGACACCGATCGGCCGCTCGGCAGGCAAGGCGCCACAGCCTTCGGCGTGCAGATGCTGGAAGAGTGGGTGCAGGCCAGGGTGAACTAGGCGCCTGCAGTCAGGCACAACAACGAGATGCGTTCAAACGGGATGGGAAATCGGGATGTCGTCTGAGATCATTGGCAGGGAGGGGCGGGCCACCTTCGGCGGCTACGAGACCTGGTATCGGATCAGCGGCGAACTCGATGCCGACAAGGCACCGGTCGTGATCCTGCATGGCGGGCCGGGTGCCGCCCACAATTATGTCGATGCCTACAAGCTGCTCGCCCGACGAGGCCGCGCCGTCATCCACTACGATCAACTGGGATGCGGCAACTCCACTTTGTTGCCTGAGAAAGGTGCCGATTTCTGGACGCCCCGGCTTTTCATCGACGAGCTTGAAAACCTCGTCGACCATCTCGGCATCCGCGCGGGTTTCCACGTGCTGGGCCAAAGCTGGGGCGGCATGCTGGGCGCCGAATATGGGGTGACGCGACCGAAGGGCCTGAAGTCGCTGACCATCGCCAACTCGCCGGCTTCGATGAAGCTGTGGGTCGAGGAGGCCAACCGGTTGCGCGCCGACCTGCCTGGGGATGTGCAGGAGACACTGACCCGCCACGAACAGGCCGGCACGACGGACGATCCGGCCTACCAGGAAGCGACGATGCGGTTCTACGAACGGCATGTCTGCCGCGTGCCTTTCCCGCCCGAAGTGACGGAGACCTTCGCCCAGATCGCACGCAATCCGACCGTCTATCATCTGATGAACGGGCCGAACGAGTTCCACGTCATCGGAACCCTGAAGAACTGGAGCATCGTCGAGCGCTTGCCGGCCATCGATGTTCCGACACTGATCATATCAGGTCGCTATGACGAGGCCACGCCAGCGACCGTGCAGCCGTTCAAGGACGGCATCAAAGGATCGCACTGGGAGATATTCGAGCATTCCAGCCACATGCCGCATGTCGAGGAGCAAGAGGCGTGCATGCGGGTGGTKGGAGACTTCCTGGACGACAACTGAGAAAAGGGGAACTAAGACATGAAGAAACTGCTTTTTGCGGCGTCAGCCGCGGCATTGCTGGCCGGCTCATGGCTGGCTCCGGCACAGGCCGAATATCTGAAAGAACACCGAGGCGGCACCATCCGTCTTCTGGCCCGCTCGGCGGCGGGTACGCTCGATCCGCACATCAATTATACCGACCAGGGCTGGCAGATATACCAGCCGATCTATGACGGCCTAGTGGCCTTCCGCAAGGCTGAGGGCATGGACGGCTTCACCATCGTTCCCGATCTCGCCGAGGCGCTGCCGCAAGTCAGCAATGACGGCAAGACCTTCACCTTCAAGCTGCGCAAGGGCATCAAGTTCTCCAGCGGCCAGGATGTTGGCGTGAAGGACGTCGTCGCCTCCTTCCAGCGCATCTTCAAGATTTCCGGGCCGACCTCCGGCACCTTCTATGCCGGCATCGTCGGCGCCGACAAATGCCTGGCCGACACCAAGAGCTGCACGCTGGACGGTGGCGTTGTCGGCGATGAAGCCGCCGGCACCATCACCCTCAATCTCACTAAGCCTGATGCAGAGATCCTCTATAAGCTTGCTCTGCCGCATGCCGTGGTGCTGCCGGCGGACACGCCTGCCGAAGACATGGGCTCCAAGCCCATCCCCAGCACCGGCGCCTACATGATCTCCGCTTTTGACCCCAACAAGGGCATGACGGTGTCCCGTAATCCCAATTTCAAGCAGTGGAGCGAGGATGCGCAGCCGGACGGCTACCCGGATGTCGTACAATATGATTTCGGCCTGTCCGAGGAAGCAGCCGTCACCGCGATCCAGAACGGCGAAGCCGACTGGATGTTCGACGCATTGCCGAGCGACCGCCTGGGCGAACTTGGCAGCAAGTCCATGGACCAGCTGCACATCTCGCCGCTTTCGGCATGGTGGTACGCGCCGCTGAACAACCGCCTCGCGCCGTTCGACAATGAAAAGGCGCGTCAGGCCGTTGCCTATGCGATCGACCGCAACACGCTGGTCAAGCTGTTCGGCGGCAAGGTGCTGGCTTCGCCGGTCTGCCAGGTCCTGCCGCCGGATTTCCCCGGCCATGAAGACTATTGCCCCTTCACCAAGAACCCCGGTGAAAAATGGTCGGCGCCGGATCTCGACAAGGCCAAGCAGCTCGTCGAGGAATCCGGCACCAAGGGCCAGAAGGTGACGATCATCGTCGAGGACACCGCCATTTCGCGCTCGATCGGCGTCTACCTGCAGAGCGTGCTGACCACCATCGGCTATGTCGCCGACGTCAAGCCGATCTCGTCCAACATCCAGTTCACCTACATCCAGAACACCAACAACAAGGTGCAGATGTCGGTCACCCAGTGGTACAAGGACTATCCTGCGGCATCCGACTTCCTGAACATCCTGTTCAGCTGCGCCTCCTTCCGTGAAGGTTCGGATGCTTCGATCAACATCGCCGGCTTCTGCGACAAGGACATCGACGCCAAGATGCAGAAGGCGCTGGACCTCGGCGTGACCGACCAGAAAGCCGCCGACAAGATGTGGGCCGAAATCGACAGGCAGGTCACGGACAAGGCACCTGCCGTCGGCCTCTTCACGCCGAAGCGGCTTGACTTCGTCAGCAAACGGGTTGGCAATTTCAAGTTCAACCGGCAGTTCAACTGGATGATCACCCAATCCTGGGTACAGTAATGGCCTGGGTGCAGTAACGAACGGCGGAGGGACACGTCCGTGTCGAACCAAGCTGTCGCCATGCCGCGCAAGACGCGAGGCCCCTGGGCCGTCGCGTTTGCGAAGCTGGCAACGGACAGGGCTGCCATGGCATCCCTGGCCGTGTTCCTCCTCATCGTGCTTGCCTGCCTCAGTGCGCCTCTCTACGCGAAATGGGCAGGCGTGGACCCGTTCGCCTCGACGCTCGACGCCGTCATCCAGATCGACGGCGTCGATGTTCCGGTGATGGAACAGTCGACCGAGGGGTTAGGGCTTGGCTACACGCCGCTCGGCCCGACCTGGCGGCTCGGCAATTACTTCCTCGGCGCCGACAGCCAGGGGCGCGATGTCATGGCCAGGATGCTCTATGGCGGGCTGAGCTCGCTGCTGATCTCCGGGGCAGCCACCATCTTCACGCTGATCATCGGCACGGCGGCGGGATTGATCGCCGGCTATTTCGGCGGCATCACCGATACGGTGCTGTCGCGCTTGCTTGACGTGCTGTGGGCGTTTCCGATCTATCTGCTGGCGATCTCGCTTTCCATCGTCACCATCGCGCAAGGCATCAGGATCGGGCCGATCGAGATCGAGTCCGGCAGTCTGTGGCTGCCGGTCATCATCATCGGCATCGTCTACGTGCCTTATGTGGCGCGCCCTATACGCGGGCAGGTCCTGTCGCTGCGCCATAGCGAATTCGTGTTCGCCGCGATCAATCTGGGTGTACCCGGGTGGCGCATCCTGTGGCGCGACATCCTGCCCAACATCACCACCACGCTCATCGTCTTCGTGCCACTGATGATGGCACTGAACATGCTGACGGAATCAGCGCTCTCCTTCCTGTCGATCGGCGTGCAGCCACCCGCCGCGAGCTGGGGCACCATCATCCAGGACGGGCAGGCGTTGCTCTACACCAGGCCGCTGGTGGCGCTGGTGCCGGGCCTGGCGATCGCGGTTTCGGTCATGGCTCTCAATGTCTTCGGCGACGGTCTGCGCGACGCGCTCGATCCGCGTTCCAAGGTTCGGCTGGGGCGCGACTGATGTTTTACGCCATCCTGCGCCGGTTCGGTCAGATGCTGTTCGTCATGTTCGGCATCTCGGTCATCGTCTTCCTGATCTTCTTCGCGACGCCGGGCGCCGACCCGGCGGCGCGCATCGCCGGCCGCAATGCATCGCCCGAAGTGCTGGAAGCCGTGCGCCACAGCTTTGGCTTCGACCGGCCGCTCTACGTGCAATATGTGAAGATGATGGAGAAGATCTTCGTCACCGGCGACCTGACCTCCTTCGTCAATCGCGGCTGGAAGGTGGTGCCGGCGGTGATGGATTCGATACCGGTCACGCTGTCGCTGGTGTTCGGGGCGGCGATCCTGTGGGTGGTCGTCTCCATCATCATCGGCGTCGTTGCCGCCGCCACCCGCGGCAGCTGGCTGGACAAGCTTCTGATGGCGCTGGGTCTGCTCGGCATTTCCATGCCGGTCTACTGGCTGGGCGAGGTGATGAACCTGATCACCCAAAGCCGCTACCACGACAGCTGGGCGTTCTCCTGGGTGCCACCGCTCGGTTACAAGAATTTCTCCGACGATCCGAAAGGCTGGTTCCTGACCCTGGTCATTCCGTGGATCACGCTGGCCATTCTCTACATCGGCATTTACGGGCGCGTGTTGCGCGCGGCGATCATCGAATCCATGCAGGAAGACTTCATCCGCACGGCCCGAGCCAAGGGCCTGTCGGAGACGCGCATCCTGCTGCGCCACGCCTTGCGCACGTCGCTGATTGCGTTCGTTACTCTGTTCGGTCTCGACTTCGGTGCCCTGGTGGGTGGCTCTGCCCTTTTGACCGAGGTGGTGTTCGGGCTGAACGGCATCGGCAAGCTCACTTATGACGCGCTGCAGAACCTCGATCTGCCGATGATCATGGCGACGGTGATGTATGCGTCCATGTTCGTGGTGGTCGCCAATGCGGTCGTCGATTTCGTCTACATCCTGCTCGATCCGCGCCTGAGGACATCATGATACTGTCGGTGCGCGACCTCAAAGTATCCTTCCGCACCAATGACGGCCTGGTGCGGGCCATCGATGGTGTTTCCTTCGACCTCGAAGAAAGCGAGATCCTCGGTGTCGTCGGCGAATCCGGTTCGGGCAAGACGGTGTCGCTGCTGGCCGTGATGGGCCTCATCACCGATCCAAACGCGGTCATCGAAGGCTCGATCCGCTACAAGGGCCGCGAGCTCGTCGGGCTGCCACCGCGCGAACTGAGGCGCCTGCGCGGCAACGAGATCGCGATGATCTTCCAGGATCCGATGACGGCGCTGACGCCGGTCTACACGATCGGCTGGCAGATCGCCGAACAGATCCGTGCGCATCGCAGCATCAGCAAAGCCAAGGCGATGGAGCGCGTCGAAGAATTGCTGGCCGAGGTGAATTTTCCCAACCCGCACGAGGCGATGTCGCGCTATCCGCACCAGCTGTCCGGCGGCATGCGCCAGCGGGCGGTGATTGCGATGGCGCTGTCGTGCAATCCGGCGCTGCTGGTGGCGGATGAGCCGACCACGGCGCTCGACGTCACGGTGCAGGCCGGCATCCTCGATCTCGTGCGCAAGCTGCGCGCGACGCACAAATCGGCTGTGGTCTTCATCACGCATGACATGGGCGTCGTCTCCGAACTCGCCGACCGGGTCATGGTCATGTATGCCGGCCGCGTGGTGGAGCGCGGCAGCCGCATGGAGCTGTTTTCCGATCCTCAACATCCCTATACGCGTGCGCTGCTCGGCTCGATCCCGCCGCTGACCGGCGAAAAGCCGCGCCGCTTGCCGGCCATTCCCGGCTCGCCGCCGTCGCTGCTGCGCTTGCCGCAAGGCTGTGCCTTCGGTCCGCGTTGTCCGGTTCAATACGAGCCCTGCGTGACCGGCAAGCCCGACCTTGGCATCGGCACTCATGCCGCGGCGTGCTACCGGGTAGCACAGGCATGAGCGGACCGATGACCGATACCCCGATCCTCGAGACGCGTTCGCTGGGAAAGCGCTTTTCGATCGGCAGCCGCTTTTCCGCCGAGGGCAAGCGAACCGTCCATGCGGTCGACAATGTTTCGCTCACCGTGCGGCGTGGCGAGACCGTCGGGCTGGTTGGCGAATCCGGATGCGGCAAGTCCACACTGGCGCGCTGCCTGGTGAGGCTTTACGACATAACCGACGGTGAGCTTCTGTTCGAAGGCGAAGACATCACTTCGAAGTCGCTGTCCGAGCTCAGGCCGTTGCGGCGGCGCCTGCAAATGGTGTTCCAGGACCCGTCGGCCTCGCTCAATCCGCGCCGGCGCGTCGGCGACCTCGTGGCCGAGCCGCTGCGCATCCATGGCAAGCTGTCGTCCCGCGAGATCACCGCGCGCGTCGCCGAACTGTTCGACCTCGTCGGACTGCTGCCCGACCATGTCATGCGTTATCCCCATGAATTCTCCGGCGGCCAGCGCCAGCGCGTCGGCATAGCGCGGGCCATTGCATTGAACCCTGATCTCGTCGTGTTGGACGAACCGGTCTCGGCACTAGACGTCTCGGTGCAGGCGCAGATCGTCAACCTGCTTGCCGATCTGCAGGAAAAACTGAACCTCACCTACATCTTCATCGCCCACGACCTGTCCGTGGTGCGTCAGGTGTCGACCCGCATCGCGGTGATGTATCTTGGCTCGATCGTCGAGGAAGGGCCGGCGGAGGAGTTGTTTGCAGCCCCGGCTCATCCCTACAGCCAGGCGCTGATCTCGGCTGTTCCGGTCGTGGAGACGACGCCGAGCGGGACGCGCAAGCGCATCATCTTGACCGGCGACGTGCCGAGCCCGCTCAAGCCGCCATTCGGCTGCCGTTTCCACCCGAGATGCCCGATCGCCGTTGAGCGCTGCCGCACGGAGCGGCCGGAACTGATTGAGTATAAACCCGGCCGCAAAGTGGCCTGCCACTTCCCGACGGCTTAGCCGGTGACCAAAAGATTTTTCAAAGATTCTGTTTTCTGCCTGGAACCAACCGGCAGAAGGTGCGTTTCATAAGGTTCGATCGAGCGGCATCGCGATCGACCGGGAGGAAACGATGGACTACCTGCATTTCTTTTCGCCCGTGCGGATCTCGCGCGGGCAGGGACACCCTGTAGAAGAAGTGGATAGTGTCGCCGAGGCGATGGTTTTCTTGCGTAAATGGCCGACGGGACGACGTGGGCCAGTGTATCAGTGCGCGCTGAATTGCTGCTCGGCAGCTTTGTCGGGTCAGATGTCGGCGGAGGAGGCACGGAAGGCTTTCACCGGCTTTGCCCGGATCACGCGGCTTCTGGACGACGACATGGCGCTGCCGGTCGCCGGCGAAACCATGGCGGGCGTATACGCGCTGCGGCGCTAGCCGCACCGGATTGCTGAAGGACTGCGTCCGTAGTGGTCGCGGTGGACGTTCGATGTGTCTGCGGTGGCAGCGCCGGCCGGGCTTTCCGGACGGCGCAACCGGTTGGTCCGGGGCCAATGCCTTAATCCCAAGCGACGGAATAGCGATCGATCACCCAAAGCCAGGAGCCGTCGCTTTGCCGCCGGGCAACCTCGCTGGTGATGTCACCGTCAGGAAGCCGGGTCGAGGTGAGCGCGAGGTCACCGCAAATCAGAGCGGGGCGCTGTTCGCCGACCGCAAACTTCCGTCCGGACGCGACAATCTCGGCATAGTAGGCGCGAATGGCTTCACGGCCGCGCAGAAAACGTCCGCCGCCGCAGTCGATCATCGCATCCGCCTCGAACAGCGCGACCATGCCGTCGACATCGCCGGCATGCTGCCGCGAAATCAGCAGCGGCTCCAGATCCTGCGGATCGTAGACAGGTTTTCTTGCGACTGAATCGCCCATGCTGGCCTTCGCTTCTGCTTCGACCAGATCCTACCGTAGAATGCCCTTTTGTATTCGTGACAGCTCACGGAATGTTCTGGATCAGCTTCGGGCCCGCATTCTGGCTCAGGCAGGCAGCGTGATGCCGGAAAGTTCGGCGCAGATTTCAAGCAGACGATCCTGAAGCGCCTTGTCGTCGGCCTGGCGGTTGGCGGCCAACGGGCGCAGATGATAGAAATAGCGACCGGTTGCATTGGCTTGTGGCTCGTTGYTGGCGGCGAGCCAAGCCTGAGTCAGGTGCGCCTGCTTCATATCGTCGGGCGCCCCGGGGCCGCCCATTTTTGTCGGCACCCAGCCCGGTTCGAGCGCGTTCGACAACACGTCAGGCCAGCGACGGACCACTGCGAATGCCAGCATCGCGTCATGCAGCTTGCTCTCGGCATAGGCGGTCGAACCGTTCCAGCGGCGCATGCGCCACAGGATGTCGTCGAGATTGGCATCGGCGTGATGGTGCATGCCTGAGCTGAGGTAGACGAGCCGGTGTGGTCGCTCGATCAATGCGGTCAGGATATAGGCTGACAGGGTGTTGATGGCGAAGACATGCGGCAGACCGTCGGCCGTCAGGCGATGGCTTTCGCAATAGCCAACGGCAGCGTTGTGGATCACCGCATCGAAGCGGCCAAGTTCATTGACGCGCGCGGCAACTTGCCTGGCRCCGGCAACTGTCTCGATGTCGCCTTCCACGATCGCTTCGGACTGAGGCAACGCCCGACGGGCGTCGCTGGCGCGAACTGCGTTGCGAGCATGAAGGACGACCTGATGGCCCTGGCTTATCAGCAGTTCGCCCGCCATCAGGCCGAGGCCGGCGGACGAGCCGGAAATGAAGATGCGAGACATGTCGGTTCTCCTTGAAACGGACCGCATTGGTGCGCGGCGATGATGGGTGTTCGACGATCAGTTTTCGCGGCTGCGAGCCGTGGAGACCAACACCACGCCAAGCAACGCGCTGGCCGCGCCAAGCAGGTAAACGGCAGCATAACCGAACTGGCCGGCCACGAACCCCGCGACAGGTCCAGCGAGCCCGTAGGCGATATCGAGGAAGGCGACAAAGGCGCCCATCGCACTGCCTCTGTTTGCCGGCAGGACGCGCTTCAGGGCTTCGACACCAAGAGCCGGAAAGATCAGCGCGCAGCCCAGCCCGGTGACCAGGGCGCCAGCCAGTGCGAGGCTCTCATGCGGGGCACTCCAGATCATCAGCTGTCCGATCGCCTCGATGACCATGGACCACAAAGCGACGCGATAGCCGCCGATCCTGTCGGGCAGATGTCCGAGCAAGACCCGCATGAGAATGAAGCCGATGCCGAAAGCGGTCATCACCAGGCCGGCGTGGTTCCAGCCATGCGCGGCGAAATAGAGCGAGGCAAAGGCGGTGAGGCCGGACAGACCGACGCCTTGCAGCATGAGGCCAAGACCTTCGCGCCATATCTGGCCGACGACGCGGTAGAAGGGCAGTCGTTGGCCGCCGGGCGTCATGTAGGATGTCGAGCCAAAGGCGACAGTGGCGGCGACAAGTGGCGCCACGATGCAGGCAACCATGGCGGCATCGAGCCCATAGGCATGGTAGAGCGCCATGCCGACCGGCGCGCCGACGGCAAGGGCCGCGAACATCGCAATGCCGGTCCAGGACATCGACATGCCGGCGCGCTGCGGACCGACAGAGGCGATCGACCATGAGACACAGCCGGTGACGAATTGGCTCTCGCCAAACCCGGCCGTCAGGCGGCCGACAATTACGATGGCGAGGCTGGTTGCAGGCGACAGGCCGGGCAGCGCGGAGACGAAATAGAGGAGCCCGGCACACGCACAGACGACCGCACCCTGGATCGCCGCGCGCTTGCCGCCTTGCTGATCCGTGACACGCCCGGCATAGCCGCGCGTCAGCACCGTGGCCAGGAACTGGATGCCGATGACCAGCCCGACGACCAGGCTGCTGAAACCGAGCTTGTCGTGGACAAACAGTGGCAGCACCGGAAGCGGCAGACCGACGCAGAGATAGCCGCAGAAC
>NZ_JBFUGJ010000219.1:0-10319 GCF_056402975.1 Mesorhizobium sp. P3_A9
ATCGGAGACCTTCTTGATGAAGGCATCTCCAAACGAATACGCAGGCCCACTATATTCAGGATGATCCACAATATTCTTCGCTGCGGCGCGGATCGCTGCAAAGCTCATCTTTGCAATTGATCCGCCCTTCGAAACGAGTCCGCCCTTATCAAGCGTATATCTGAAATGTGCGCTGGCCCGCGCATGTTGAGGGTTGCGTAAGAAGTTAGGATTTTCGATTCCGTAGTCAGCGTAAACCACTCGCCTCGGTAAATCGGAACGGCTCATGAGCGCGCGATACAATTCCCATTCTCCGCGCTCAATCGACTTTGTTAAGTTGAATCCAATTTTTGCTATCTGCGTGGAAAACGTTCCAACCGTAATATAAACATGCGCCCAATCCTGAAGGTAAGGCACAGCTGCTATCTGAAACGAAAGTGCCTCCGCAACGTCCTCTGGTTTTTCAATTTCGAACTCGCCAAGGTCGATGCAAAGCATAGCATCCTTGGCAGAGATCCCGACACCCCCAAGAACTGTATCGACCTTTTCCCCTAACCTGGCGTCTTCCAGATCACCGAGGGCAAGCTTGAGAACAATCCCAGATTGATTTCGCCTTACAATTTCTCGGACAGCCACGGTCAACGCACCGCTCGGCTCGACGGTAATTGCGGGTATAATGCAACAACCTAGAAGGCGTGCCCGCTCGGCGAACTCTCTAATAGGATGAGGTGAAGCTGTCTTAAATTCTTCATCTTCATCGAAGCGATGGCTATCAATTACTGCAGGCCGCTTCCGAAGGTGCTTTGACAGTCGATCCGCAAATTTCGACTGACATTCATCGAGAGAAAGCTTGCGCTTATCCTCATGATCCCAGTCGTTTGGCATTGGCAATGATAGATGGGGAAGCATGTCGTCCAAATCCCGAGAGCGAAGGCGGGATAGGCCGACGTACTCTCCGAATTTAAACTTCATCCTGTAAACGAACAACAATCTGCGCTGCAGTTTTATCACCGAGGTTGTCTCCGT
This sequence comes from Mesorhizobium sp. P3_A9, assembly GCF_056402975.1. Lineage (NCBI taxonomy): Bacteria > Pseudomonadati > Pseudomonadota > Alphaproteobacteria > Hyphomicrobiales > Phyllobacteriaceae > Mesorhizobium > Mesorhizobium sp. P3_A9. The sequence continues at coordinate 1,006 of NZ_JBFUGJ010000219.1, forward strand.
TAAAAACCAAACTGCCTTCGAACACTACCTTGCCCAACAAGTTCATTGAAAATACTAAAATCGTTTCGTTCTCTGCGAATCCTACCTGCTACAACGGCGGGAGATAATCCATTTGCCGCTGCAAACGATCTAACAGCATCGGATGATTTGGCAAAACGGACTAGGGAGGTTTTCCACTTCTCGTCCGCGATCAACGTACTTCTTGCAAAATTGTCAGCTTCCGACTCTTTTCCTTTTTCACCGCCAGTTTCATCGCTGTCAAAGAAAGCGACTACGTCGTCGAACTGCGTATGCAAAACAAGATGCCCAAGCTCATGCATCAAAACAAACCAAAAATTATCTAGTCTATCAAATCTTAGTGTAAGCCCGACTACCGGTGTGTCGCCATCCAATATCGTGGCCGCGCCATCCAAATGGGTTTTTTCCAAATGCGGCTCAATAACTACAATTACTCCAATGCTTAAAAGATATTCAACTGCTCGACGGGGGCCGTCATCAAACTTCGACAGATCCACGAGCCGTCGCACCCAATCCAAGTCTAACGAGAAGAAATCGCCCTTTAAGTTCTTCTTTTTTACGCGTGCGACCTCGCAGATCCGAGCGTGCCAGGCAAGAAGCGCTTGGCTGTCGACCGAGGAATTCGCCCTCACGACTTGCCGGTGGAGAAAATTGTTCCAATTCTCGCCGATACTCTGAACCACGTACCTTTGCGCTGCAGCTTCAACATTTTCAGATTCGCCAGCATCAAGTCGAATCCATTGTCGCCGTAACATCTCCTTGTGAGGTAATTTATTCAACTCTACTGGATCTCTGCTGGATAACTCAACCAGGTCCGTTTCAAGAGTTGCCTCGATTTTCATACTCACGTTCAGAACGTGGAATAAGTCATACAACCTACGAAGACTAATCGTGGCGTAATTTTCCGCCTCGTACCGCTGGATTTGCTGCTCCTTGAGCCCCAGCAATTCCGCAAACTGGCGCTGTGTTAAACCCCGAGCCAACCTCGAGCGCTTCAGTATGTCCGGCAAGCCCTCGATCTGTGTCGCATTAAAGGTCTTAATCTCGCCCGATCGAATGCCAGCATACACAGACACATCCGACCGCAAGCGATTCAGGGTTTCACGGAGGCTTTTTTTACGAAGCTCTATTGTGGACAATTCGATGCCAGTTCGAAGCGCATCCCAACCGTCGAGCGCTTTCAAGCTCGCTGCCGCACGTTCTATTCGTGCATTTAATAAACTGGCTTGTCGGTCATTGTCGGGAATCATGCCTTAGGCTGACACAACAAATTCGTTGCGTCAATGCTGATGGCAGGGAGAACTACGTTCCTGTCCCGCGAATGCCCGGGCTCCGAACCTCACCCGACCGCCACACACTCAATCTCGATATCAAACTCCATCGGCCAAGACGCCACCGGCACAAACGTCCGCGATGGCGCGTTTTCGGGGAAATGCCTGGCATAGACCCGGTTGATGGCGGTGTAGAAGCCGGAATTGACGGCGTAGATGCGCACCATCACGACATTGTCCATCGAGGTGCCGGCCGCCTCCAGACAGTGTTTCAGCGCCCTCAGCGACGCTTCAGTCTGCACCTCGATGTCGCCCTTGACCAGCTTGCCGGTCGTAAGATCGAGCGGTGGTGTGCCGGAGACGAAGACCAGCCCGGCGGCCTTGGTCACCAACGACAACGGCACGCCGAGCGCGCGCACCGCCGCCGACAGCACCGGCACTTCGACGATTTCCTTGGTCATGACGATCTCCCTGTGGTTGCCGCGAGCTTATCGCGCTCCAGGCTGAACGCCAGCGTTCGGCATTGTCGTCCGCAAGTCATCGTCCAATGGAGCAGCGTGTCGCCGCGAAGCGGGGCTGGTTGGAGCGGTCAGCTTGTCCGCTTAGGCAGAGCCCAGACACGACTGCTCGGTGCGCCGCCATGCGAACCGCGTTCAGCGCGATCTGCGACCGAAGGTCGGCGTTGCATTCGGTCTTGCGAAGGAGCCGGCCGGCGCGACGCTGGGTTGCCTTGCCTCGCGCTGTTGGGTTCGGGCGACCGCGCGGCTGATCATTTGATCGGCTGCCTGGACGTCAAACTCGCTGTCCGTATTGCGTTTGGCGGAACTGCGCGAGAACGCCCCTCTCAGGCGAGGGTATTTCAGCAGCACCGCACCCAGGCCGAAAAGCCCGATCACGCACCATGTTCCGATGACCATCATCTGGCTGCCGAAAGACCGCTTTGGCGCATCCGCTTCCGAAATGCCGAGAAATGGCAAAAGCTCGCGGATTTTGTCCTGTTTCAATTCCACGTAGCGCTGGGATGTCTTGAAGTATCCGACCCACTCGCCGCCGCCGAACATGCCGAATTTATAGCCAAGATCGAAATGCTCGCCCTCATCGGCAAAGGAAGCCGGCAGATCGTGAACGAAACGCACGTCTTCGACGCCGATTGGAACAGGACTCACCGTTTCGTTTGAGCTGTGCGCTCCAGGGATCGGAAACACCCGAAACCGCATTTTTCGGGCCTCGGCATCACCAGCAAAGAACATCGAGCAGAGTGCTGCCAGCGTAAATGCCGCCACGAGCTTCATATCTTCCCCCGGATCAACAACCCAGACAAACACATCTGTCGAATACGCGTGAAAACAGTATTTCTCGTTTTTGCAGACCCTAAAATTTTAGGGAACGACCAGAATACATCTCAATGCGAGAAGAAAAGGTCACGCCACCGCCACACATTCGATCTCGATATCGAACTCCACCGGCCATGACCCCACCGGCACAAAACTGCGCGCCGGCGGGTTGGTGGAAAAATACTTGGCCTAGACCCGGTTGATGGCGTTGTAGAAGCCGGCGGCGTAGATACGCACCATCACCACATTGTCGAGCGAGGTCCCCGCCGCCTCCAGGCAATGTTTCAGCGCCTTCAGCGACGCCTAACCGGTCGCCCTTAGCACACGCAGTTCCGCCGGGCGTTTTGGGATCGTGCCGAGCGAACCGAGGCCGAGCCAGTCAGCCACGTTGGACGTGAACTTGCGGGGACCATCGATCTGGATTTCGCCGCTGGCGATTGCACCGGAAAGGCCCTGCGAACCGATCCATATGCGCACCATCGTCTTGAGCGGCGCTTCGATCTGCACATCGACCTCGAAGCCCGGGTCGATGTAGCAGAGGTCGACATCCCTGCGTTCGAACACCAGCCAATGCAGCCRCTTGCCTTCCGGCGCATCGGGAAAATGGAAACGCACGACGAAACGGTCGGGCAGGCTGGGCAAGCGGCGGACATTGCGCCTTATGTCCCACATCAGGAAATCGGTATCGACATCGGCGAGCGACGGCTCGACCTCGATCCATTCCTGTCCCCAGGTCGCGATGGCGCGCACCACCCCGCCGAGAGCCATGCCCGCCTGCGTCAGCCGGTAGACGACCGGCTTGCCGGCGCCCTCACTGCCTCGGGAGACGAGCCCGTAGGCTTCGAACTCCTTCAGCCTCTGCGCCAGTATGGTGCGCGATATCAGCGGCACGCCACGCCGGATCTCGTTGAACCCGGTCGATCCTTCGAGCAGCTGGCGCAGAACCAGCACGGTCCAGCGATTGCACAGGATTTCCGCCGCCATCGACAGCGGACAGTACTGACCGTAGCCGTTGTGCTCCTGCATCTCGAACCGCTTCGCCCCGCGAAAACTGGCTACAGATTGTATAGGCCCCTGCAAGCCGCGCTACCAGTCCGGTTTCCGGACTAGTTTGGCTTCACCGCCGGTGCCAGCATCGACCCCGAATTCGCGACGCCAGCAGTTGCGGCGATCAAGGGAGGGTTCGAACCATGACACAGGCTGACCCGGACATTCTGACAACCATCGCCCAGCTACGCGACATCGTCGGCCCGGTGGGCGAGAAGGTGGCGAACAAGACGATCGACCACATCGACGGGATCTGCGCGACCTTCATTTCCATGTCGCCATACCTCGTCATGGCGACGAGGGGTCAGGACGGTCTGCTCGATCAATCACCCAAGGGGGATCCGGCCGGTTTTGTCGAGGTGCTGGACCACAAGACGATTGCCATTCCCGACCGTCTCGGCAACGGCCGCTTCGACAGCTACGAGAACCTGCTCGCGGACCCGTCGATTGCCTTGATATTCCTCATTCCGGGCCATACCGACACGCTTCGTGTCGCCGGCGAAGGCCGCATCAGCCGCGCCCCCGAACTGCTCGCCCGCTATCCGGTGCACGGAAAGGAACCGCGCTTCGTTCTGCTGGTCACGGTGCGCCAGGCCTTCCTGCATTGCTCCAAGAGCACCGTGCGGGCCGGCCTGTGGCGCAAGGAAACCTGGCCCGACTCGTCCTGTGTTCCCTCGCTTGCGCAAGCAATGGTCGCCCATGGCAAGCTGGCACTCGGTGTTGCCGAGATGCAGGAGATCATCGACAGGGACGGCAAGAACCGGCTCTATTGAAGCGAGTGGTCACGCGACCGCCACACACTCGATCTCGATATCGAACTCCATTGGCCATGACGCCACCGGCACAAAACTGCGCGCCGGCGGGTTGGTGGAGAAATACTTGGCGTAGACCCGGTTGATGGCGTTGTAGAAGCCGGAATTGACGGCGTAGATGCGCACCATCACCACATTGTCGAGCGAGGTGCCGGCTGCCTCCAGGCAATGTTTCAGCGCCTTCAGCGATGCCTCTGTCTGCGTTTCGATATCGCCGCGCACCATCTCGCCGGTCACCATGTCCACCGGTGGCGTCGCCGATATGAACACGAAGCCATTGGCCCTCACCGCCGTCGAGCAGGGCAGGCCGAGCGCCCGCACCTTGGCCGACATGACCGGCACTTCGATGACTTCTTTTTTCATGGTGATGCTCCCTGGGGTTGGCAGGCTGGCGCCAAGGCCCCCTCACCCAGCCTCCGCTTCGCTCGGCTTCCGGGCGAGCCGCTTGTCTCGCCGTCCTTCGGACCCCCGAGGGGAGAGGAGACTATGAGCGCCAGCGCTTCCCTCTTCTCCCCTCGGGGAGAAGGTGGCCGCGAAGCGGTCGGATGAGGGGGCCTTGGCGCCAACCTGTAATTGCCGGGAGCTTATCCCGACGCTGGCAGAACGCCAGCGCCGAACCATGGTCCAGCGCTCACCCCTGCCCCGGATACGGCGTGCCATCCCTATGCAAAAACCGCCCATCCGAGCTTGGGCTCATCATGTCGATGTCGGAGCACGTGATGACATCGTCCGGATTGCGCGAGCCGACCTCCAGGTAGCGCGCGGTAACCGACGACCGGTTGATCATGTGGTGGCCGTTGCCGCTGTTTTTGGCGAAGGCAGCACTATCGCCTGCCTTGAGCAGCGTCTCGCCGCCATCCTCGACCAGCGTCAACTCGCCTTCCAGCACATAGACGAACTCGTCCTCATGGCTGTGCCAGTGGCGCTGGCTGGACCAGCCTCCGGGCGGGAGCGTCATCAGGTTGACGCCGAAATCGGTGAGCCCGCCGGCATCGCCGAGGCGCTGGCGGGTGCGGGTGGCGCAAGGGACGTCGAAGGGCGCGGGGTAGCCGGAGCCCTTGCGGATGGGGACGGCTGAGAGGTCGATCTTGGGCATGGCGTGCTCCCTGATTCCATGGTGGCAGTCTAAATCAGGTAAGGCGTGGGCACAGAGCCACCTTGCGGCAGCAGGTTTGCCAGGGGCTGGCGGAAGCATCCACCGTAGCGCTCTACGGCGCCCCCCTCTGTCCTGCCCGACATCTCCCCCACAGGTGGGGAGATTGGCGGCTTTGTCGCTGGCGCTTTTCTCTTCAATAATGAAAATTAGCGAAGGCCGAGATGACGGCTAATCTCCCCCCAAGTGGGGGAGATGTCCGGCAGGACAGAGGGGGGGCCGTAGAGTGCCGACCCCGACCACCTCGCCCTCGAACTCACCGCTGCCACAGCGCGTGGGAGCAGGCAAAAAAACCTCACGACTGCAGTGTCACCTCACCTTCGTCCTCTCCGTCCCAATAGTGGGCGCGCGTGGCCTCGACCTTGATCATGGCCAGCCCGGGCGTGTCGGTGCCCTGCTCGAACCATTCGTCGATATCCTCGTTCCAGTGTTCCTCGAACGCCGCCTTGTCGCGGATGATCTCGGCCTTGCCCGCGACGGAGACCCAGAAGCCGTCATCGCCCTTGAACGCCAGCGACACATTGGCGTCGCGCTCGATCTCGGCCACCACTTCCGACTTCTCCCAGGTGAAGTAGTAGGAGGAACCGTCGTAATCGACGTCCTGGTTGTTGCTCATCGGCCGGCCGGCAATGGCGCCACCCTCGGAATGGGTGGACAGCATGGCGACATCGATGTCTCGCATTTTTTCGGCAATCTCGGCAAGGCTGCGTTCGGTCATAGCGTGCTCCTGTCAAAGGGGTTGGCTAGGGCAACGTCCGATCCGCGCTTTGGTTCTCAGGAACTGTTGGCGGCGTTGGAACATTCCTCCGGCGGAGGATCGAGAGATGCAGAAGCTGCGCAAGGGAACACGCGTTACCTGGGAATGGGGTGCGCATACCGCCAAAGGAAAGGTGATCGAGAGCTTCACCAACGACGTGACGCGCACCATCAAGGGCACGGAGGTGGTGCGCAAGGCGAGCACGGAAGAACCCGCCTATCTCATCGAGCAGGCCGATGGCGACCACGTGCTGAAAAGCCACTCAGAACTGAAGCGCAAAGGCTGAAGGGCGGGTTGCCTAGTGGCAGCAGGCCTCGCCATACTGCAGCTGCTCCCTCCAATCCGGCCGCCCCTCCGGGGTAAAATCCATCAGGTTCCACAGGATCTCGCAGGTGCCGATGGCGCGCGGGTCCTGGCCGGGGTCGGTCGGCGCGAAGCCGAGTTCGGATGACCAGAAATGCCTGATGCCGTCACCATCGCGGTGGAACACCGACAGCAGCGGCATCTGCGCACCGTCCGCCGTCTCCGCATTGTAGTCGCGCTTGAAGCTGTTGGCGGCCGACGACACCAGCCGCATGTTCTTCCAGCCATGGTCGCGGCCGAGCGTGACCAGGTTTTCCAACCCGGTCTTGGCCACCACCGCAAAATTGAAGCCGGCGGCTTCGAGATGGCCGACGGCGCCGTCGAACTGGTCGAGCAGCGCCGTGCAGGACGGGCACGGCTGGTCCGGCCGGGCGAGCCTGGCCGTGCCGCCGCTCGCCGCCACGGCGCGCGTCTCCTGCGGATGGCGCGGAAACATCATGTTGTAGAGGATGAGCGAATCCTTGCCCGGCGCGAACAGCTCCGACAGTTTTGTCTTCGCCGGCTTGCCGCCGGCATCGAGCGCATCGAAGACATAGTCCTGGCGGATCAGCCCGCCCGGCGGTAGCGCGCGCCGCGCCTCGGCCACCGCCTCCATGGCGCGGCGCAGTTCGATTTCCTTCTTCAGCAGTTTTTCGCGGGCGGTGCGGTACTTCGCGGATTCGTTGGGAAAGGTGATCATGATCGGCTCCCTGGGTGCGCCGGCGTCCCGGCGCGGTTGTTCTACGACCCAAGGACGTTTGGCGGCGATCGGTCCCGACATTTTTGCGGATAGCGACGAGCGATATCTTGCCAAGGAACCTCTCAGGCTTTTCAGCATTCTCGCGGCAGGCTAAGGCCAACTGGCCGGGGGAACAAAAATGCACGAAGACGACGAGATCGACCTGCGCTGCCCGCAAGTGGTGGCCGACAATGCCGCCAAAGGCTTGAGGTTGCGCAGAGAGTTCGGCCGTGGCGGCACCGAGATTGGCGTGGCGCGAGCGACGGAATTGAAGAACCGCGAGAAGCTCGCGCCGTCGACCATCCGCCGCATGGTCAGCTACTTCGCCCGCCACGAAGTCGACAAGCGCGGGAAAAATTACGGCAATGAGGCAAACCCGTCAGCCGGCCACATCGCCTGGCTCTTATGGGGCGGCGATGAAGGCCGCGCCTGGGCGCTGGAGCTCAAGCAGAAGATCGGCAACGCGCCGGATATCTGAACGTCCGGACGCGCCGCCCTTCAGCTGTACCAATCAACCTCGAACATGCCGAGCCGTTGGTAGAGCCTGACAGCGGCGGGATTCTCGACGGTATTGGTCTTCAGGTCGACACGGTCAGCGCCCCGTTCACGAAAACTGGCAAAAGCGTGCCACATCAGCGCCTCGCCGATGCCCTTGCCGCGCGCCTCGGGATGAACGGCGAGGTCCTTGACGAAGGCGGAAGTCCAGCACAGTGCAGCAGCCGCCAGCCGGCCCTTGGCGTCGATGACGAGGAAACACAGCGCCGGGTCGAATTCGGGATCACCTGATATGCGCGGCCACCATTCATCGAACGGGCCGTCGGTGCCGTCGTCGAACACCTCGCTCAGCAGCGCATGCAGAGGCGGCGCGTCGCCGGGCTCGAAGCTGCGCATGGCAAAACCATCCGGCCAATGCGGTGCAACCAGCGTCTCGTCGAGGATCTTGCGCAGCCGGATGTCGTTSAGSGCCGGCGGGCGCGGTTCGGGCATCGCGCTCAGGCGTCGGGCTGCAGGCGGYGSCGCKWRCGGTCGMCGCCRAGGCCGGTCGCCTCGAGCAGGCCCTTGCGCTTGGCGTCGAAATAATAGCCGGTCTGGTAGAGCCAGTCGGCCTTCTTGGCGTTGCCGTCCGATACCAGCCAGGCGCCACGCAGATATTTGACCGCGTATTTGAGGTTGGTCTCGGCATCGAACAGGCCCTTGGCCGGTCCGTCATAGCCCATGCCGCGTGCCGTTGCGTGCTTGATCTGCATCAGCCCCCAATGGCCATTGTTGTAGGCCTTCGGATTGAAGGTGCTCTCGCGGTTGACGACATGGCGCACCAGATCGACCGGCACCTGGTAGAGGGCGGCGTATTTGACGATCAGCCGGTCGACGTCACCGCGCATGCCGGTGTGCTCTTCCGGAGCGGCAGGGCTGAGCGGCGCGGACGGAAACTGCACCAGGGCGGCCGGGTTCTGCGGCACGACATAGGCGACTTGCTGCACGCCAGGCAGTTTCTGCCCGCTGCTGGCGACTGCCGGCACGATGAGTCCGGCGGTGGTGTATGTCTGGGCCGTCTTGACCGGCTGGCCGGCCTTGCTCGGCGGCGGCGCCTGCCAGGCATTGGCGGCCATCACGGCGGGCACGGCCGGCGCTGTCGGCGTCGCCCCGGCAAAGGCCGCGGTCGCGGCAATCGGCTGGGCGGCGGCGTCGAGCGGCACGGCAGTCGGACCAGGTGTCAGTTCGGCAGTCTGGACGGGGGCAATGCCCGAGGATTCCGGCAGCACCGAAACCGTTTCCGGCAGCGGTATGGTGAAGCCGGCGTCGCTGCCGGCAACGGTCGCGGTTTCGGCCAAGGCAGGTGC